>DASQKG010000220.1:0-6197 GCA_035630655.1 Pyrinomonadaceae bacterium | reverse complement strand
AGGTTGAGTTGCCCCCCGTCCAGGACGGAGATGTGCTCGAATGATCAAGGATACCAACAAGGGCCAATCCTTTGTCTTTGTCGTCGATGACGATGATTCGTTGCGAGAGGCGCTTGGAAGCTTGTTTCGATCGGTTGGACTAGAAGTCATGACTTTCGCATCGGCCCCCGCGTTCCTTTCCACCAAGCTTCCTGATGCACCGGGCTGCCTGGTACTCGATGTCAGATTGCCGGGCATGAGCGGGCTCGATTTCCAGGGGGAACTGGTCAAGGCCAATGTCCACCTGCCCTTCGTCTTCATGACCGGATACGGCGATATTCCAATGACGGTCAAAGCGATGAAAGCTGGTCGTCGAATTTCTAACCAAGCCGTTTCGCGACCAGGACCTTCTGGACGCGGTACGGGTCGGCATTGAACGATCGACTGAAGATCATCAGAGGGGCAGGAATCTTTCCAAAACTCGCTCTTGCTTCGAGGCGTTGACCCCGCGGGAGCAGGAGTATTCGGGCTTGTCACTGACGGCTGATGAACAAGCAAATCGCAGGCAAACTAGAAGTCAGTGAGATCACCGTGAAAGTTCATCGCGGCAACGTCATGCGGAAAATGGGCGCACGATCACTGGTGGACTTGGTCAGAATGGCCGACGCCTTGGGAAGTACGATCGGGGGAACCTTTCGTCCCGCCGCCGCATTAAACGATTGATGCACCGCCGAGCCTCCGGTTCACGGCGGACTTCCTACGCGGGAGAATCACCCCGTGACGTATCGGTATCGGCTCCAAGACTTATTCGCGCTTGTGCAACCAAAAGCAGACGCGGCTAAGACTCTGGTGGCAGATTATCGACGTGTCCAACACGGATTGCTATCTGTCGGACTCAAAATTCACTGCCTCGACAACGGACAGCAATTCCGCAGATTAATTGAGGGTCTCGGGGGCGCCGCTGAGATTCTCGAGATCAACCGCTACAGAGACGACCGCGCGTCGATGTGCCTCGTGCTACCGCCGGTGGGGAGCGCCAGCTCGGCCATTCACCTCATCGAATGCATCGAGCGATTCACCGGCTCGCGTCTTTTCGCCAATCGGCAAATCCAGCTTCAGTTGTGTTCGCCCGGGCGACTCAGTTCGTGGGCGTCCGCCCTGCTTGGAATCAGCTTCTATCTCGGTTCCGATACACTACGTCGCTACACCCAGGCCGACCTGCGAACAACGTTTTCTTCCGACTACACGCATGCGCGTGGAATGCGACTTGTTCTCTATGATGCGGAAGGCGACTTCGACAGAGACTTCGTTTGGTGGAACCAGCAGGGCCTCTGCGAACCCGAACTTCCTTTTCAAAACGGACGAACTGATCTTCTGATCGGATCGGGGAGCAGGCTGGACATTCAAAACATCAATCTGGTGGCAACGTTGCTCGTTCACCTTGAGTATAATGGTTATTGGCGCGCCCTGGGTGAGCAATTCAAGGTCGAAATGGAAAGCCTTCTCGAACGCCACATTCTTAAGGGATTGCTGACGGCACCATGGGTCCGTGAATCCTCTGCACAAATCGGAGACGACGACAGGTTCTTTGCCGTACTCCAAGAACTCGTAGCGTATGCCTACGGTGAATCCATACGCGTGAAACAGCGTCGCGGTTTATGGTTTGGAACATGGCGAGACATCCCTGCTCGATCACCAAATGGCATTTTGGAAGAAATGCATAGCCTGCTCTCGAAATATAGAAGGCTGCTCGAAACGCGATCTCCACTCGTCGCTCAAGGAGGACAGCCTGCATGATGCGCGCAAATCAACCTGGGTCGCAGCCAATTGATATCCCGGAAACGATTCCAAACCCGGCGGTGCCGCAGCCAGTTCGCGTTCCAGGCCCCCCGCCGAAGCAACCGGTCAAGGTTCCGACTCCATCGCATGATGCTGGGACTTCGCGCCAAGAATTGCCTCACAGGTGCTCGGGTGAGTCAGCTTGGGCCACTAGCTGGCATGGCGACATACGCCTGCCTGGCTTACGCAAGCCACCTTCGTTATCCCCACCCCATCATGCGCAAGCTCGAGTCGAGGATGTGGCCTAAAATAAGGACAAGAAAAAACAAAGCCGCTCAGGAGATGGTGCGTCTACGTAACAAAAAGATGGGTTCAGAATGGGTCAAGCGAAACGCCAAAAGCTGGCGATGCGTTTGCGGCCAAACGCAAGAAAAAGCCCCAGCGCTGAGCCGGGGCTCTTCTGCATCGGAAGCGAGCTTAGTTAGTCTCGCAGACCTTTACAGTCCGAATGGCCGACTGGGCTTCAGCTTCGGTCGTGTAGACCTTTCCCGAGTCCCCGACGACGACCATCGTGGTGCTTGTGGGGCGTTCCTTGACGACTTGGCAGCGCTTGGTTTTGGTATCCTGAACGATATAGAAGGTGCCCTGTGCGAAGGCAGGCGCAGTAAACGCCACGATTGCAGCGGCAAGTACGTACTTACTCATAGTTTCCTCCAATGACCGTTATTGGCCGCTGCCAAAACTCCGCAGCATTCAACTATGTTCCACAGGCCAAACGGGCGCAGGCCGAGGATGGCGCTACTAATCGCCAATAATAAAAGAAAGCCCCGGTGGCAGCCGGGGCTTTCTACTGTGTGCCGTTGGACGCGCGGCACGAACGACCACTCAGGAGAGGTTGGACAACGCGTTCCAAAACGGAAAGTTTCCAAGCCCCTCAAAATTTAAGATCTTGCGCACGCCGGGGCGTCCCCTCATCGCAGCCAGGTGTCTGTGGCGATAGCGCAGCCAAAAGACTTACGTGGAGGCAATGAAGTCTCAATATACGGCGTCCGCCGCGTCGCAAGCCGGCAATCCAACTGCGTGCCCGCCACGTCCCGACAACGCGCGGGTCCGCTCAGTGTTTCAACTTCCGGCGCTCGTACAAGAGCGCAGGCTGCAGCAAAGGCCAGGTCGGTACCAACGTCCAAATGAGGATGTGAAGCCTGGCCGATCAAGTGCTCACGGCGTCGCCACCTCTTGCCGGCGGAGTTACGTTTCGTGTTGACTTGCTCAGGACGAGGCTTGTTAAGCCCCGCCGTGTGCCTTCGATTTCTGAAGCTGACATTGCTACTGCCACTTTACGGCCTGCGGATTCGAAAGGAGTCGAGGGTATCCGGGGTGCTTGTGTCCTGCTCTCCGATCCAGAAGTTCACGGTGACCTGCACTCCCGTGTCGGACGAGCAAGGTGTGCCCACCGATGAGGCCCCGCCGCGCGCAGTCAGCAGTTGAACATCGAAGATGTTCCCGGACCCATTCAGAGTCACGCTGCCTTTGCCGGTAGCATCGGAGTAACCGGCGCCTGCCACACAGAGCCGATCCCTGACCTCATAGCTGATCTTTTGGCCGGCCGGCGGCGGTGGAAACGCCAGGCGTAGCTCGCAGTGGACCTGGTCATTGACGTTTACCAGTTCGCCAGTTGTTAGATTGCGGCAGCTGGCGGCCTGAGTGAACCCATTGGAGAGGTTCGGCACGACTTCCAGGGTCAAGGTGCTGGTCCGGTTTGGATTCCGCGATCGCACCGTGATGGTACTGTTGCTTGTAGTGGTCAGGTCGCGGATGCCTGCAACATCAATCAGGAAGGGAATCAGTAGTTGCGCCGTTCCCTGGCCGACGGTTGGTCCAACAGCGTTAGCTTGGTTCGATGTCATGAAGGTGGGATGGCCAGTCACCGAGTACCTAAAATCCGGACCACGGATGTCCAATTCACCGATGTTCGAGGGAGACACTCGCGCGAAAAGCGTCCTTTGATTGCACGTGGTCTCGTCCTGTGAATGGCCGGCTGGCAGGGTGATCCGGATCTTGTGATCCTGGAGAAGCTTCTCGAGTGTGCCGGTCTTTACGATACAACCGACTGACTCGGAAAACCAACTGACATTGATTGTTGGATAGGCCTTGATCGTTACCTGCAAACGCGATTCGTCACCCAAAGGCATTTTGAAAAACAGAGACCGCTGGATATTCGAGGTCAGCTCCAACGGCGAGTCCACCTCTACCAGTGCGAACCCCATGCCTTCGCAATCGTGGCCCTGGCTGACGATCCTCGCCGAGACGTCGCCATCGCCACTGTCCACCGCAATACGGAAGCCATTATTTCGGTTGGTAAGGTCGACCGCGTTGCCAAAGACCCTAAACCGAACATTTTGACCCGCGATGATGAAGAGGTCCTTGCCATCGCCGACCCGGTCCAATCTGTTGCAGTCCGTGGTCCGTGTCACGAATTCCACTCCGGCCTCGGCCGGAGGAACCATCAACACGATCAGGGCCAGCGCCGCGGTGGCCACCCGGAGCCAACGACCGAATCGCTGCCTACCGAGCGACTGTGGCGTGATGGCCTCCCTGACCAATTCCGTCTGTTTCGATGTATGCATGAGGTTGCGATTCATCTTCGGCTCCTCTGGATCGGACGCGTGACGGCTCCTCTGGATCGGACGCGTGAGGTCTTGATCTCTATTTTATTTGATAAGCTACGCTCTGAAGAGCCGCCAGGCGCGATTGTGTTTCTTCCATCCTTGTCGCCGGTTCATCTTGCGCAATTCAGTTTCCTCAGCCCGAATGTAACCGGTTTCTTGAAGATTGAACGTCGTGATCGTCAAGCGTCAGCATAGCCGTAGGTTTAGCGCGCGTCCGACGAGCCTAGCGAAACTTGAGAACGTAGGGTGTAAATTATTGCGATCGGCGCCGGAATTGTAATGATCCTGTCCAGCGAGGGGGTCCGCACAGTCATCGTCGAGGATGCTTCGCGCTTCGCCCGCGAACTGATGACGCAAGAGCTTGGAATCTTAGCCCTGATCCAGCGAGGGGTCCGAGTGTTGACTGCCAGCGTCGACGATCTCACCGATAGCAGCGATCCGTCTCGCAAAATGATGCGGCAAATCGCAGGCGCGTTTCATGAATACGAAAAGGCTCGGTTGGTCGCCAAACTCAAGGCCGCGCGGGAACGCAGACGTGCAGCGGCTGGAAAGTGCGAAGGTCGTAAGTCATGGGCGGAGATCAATCCCGAGCTCGTGCGCCAGGCGAAGCAGCTGCGTCGGAAGCGGCCTAAAGGCGGCCAGCTATCATTACACGGCGTTGCCGCCGAACTGGCTAAGCTTGGTTTCGTGAACGAGCGCGGTGCCGTATTCTCGGCTTCGTCAGTGCAATCTATACTGACAGCATAGGGGGGGAAATCTTCGGGGCGTAGCGCGTACGAAGCACCCTCTATCCAAGGCAGATAGGATGAATATATTTGCACATCGATCACCCTCCGTTTCACTTTGCGCGCCCGTCGTTAGAAATACGCGCGCAAAATCTTTAATGCACGAGCACACTTAATGCGTTCGGCAGACGAATATCGGATGTTGGCGAAGGATTGCATGCGCCAGGCGCAGAAGACCGCCAATACTAAGCGGAAGAAGATTCTCCTCAATGTGGCGCAAATCTATAGAAATACTGCTCTGAAAGTCGAGCGCGGGATTTCGCCGGCGAAGCAAACAAAGTTAACCTCTTAGCAAGCGGCGCCTATCCCGAGGGCGGTTATAGGTCAGGCTCTCCGACGTTGGCATTTTCTCTGTTTGCCTGCGCGCACTTGGGGCGCACTCGCATTTGCTAATCTGCAAATTTCCGCGTCGACTTGAAATCAAGTGCCCTTTTGCAAGGGGCTGTTACTACAACTTGTAGATAAGGCTGCCTCTCCTGAACGTCTGTTCACTAAAACAAATATAATCTAGCGACAAGTAAATTGACGATTCCATAGCTTCGGCATGCAATACTGACGGATGGTGGCTTCTAGAACGACTATGCTTACAACCGGAGGAATCCCAAATGAATAATTCTATCAAGCTAGGCATGCTGGCGCTTCTGACCAGCACTGGCCTGATGACTATGTCTGCTAACGCGGCCGCGGTACCGAACTCGAATGGAATTCGCGCGGCCATCGATGATCTGTCGGTGGTCGACAACGTTCAATACTACGTCGGCGGCCGGCAGTTCTGCTGGTACGACGACGCCTGGCAGGGTCCGGGCTGGTATTGGTGCGGCTATGCGTGGCGGCGCGGCTATGGCTGGGGCGGCGGCTACGGCTGGCGGAACTGGGCTTGGCATGGTCATAGCAGATATTGGAGCGGCGGTCGCTACCATGGCGGTAGGGGCGGAAACGTTGTCGTCAGGCCCGGTGGCGGTGGCAGGGGCGGAAACGTTGTCGT
>DASQKG010000219.1:0-28802 GCA_035630655.1 Pyrinomonadaceae bacterium | reverse complement strand
TAATCACGAATAATGCCGTGGCAGCAACCACGACCAACGATCCTGTCCCCGGCAACAACACGGGCACGGCGACCACGACGGTCATCCAGTCTGACATCGAGATTACGAGCAAGACTGATACGCCGGATCCAGTCGAGGCAGGGAGCAACATCACCTACACGGTGAACTTCAAGAACAATTCGGCAGTTAACACTGCCAGTAATGTGACGGTAACGGATGCCGTTCCAACGGGCACCACATTGGTCTCGGCGACCACAGCTTCGGTTGGTTGGACGCGCACAGATGCAGTTCCAGGGGGAGGCACGGGCAACATCGTCTTCTCGAAGGCATCGGTCGCGGGCGCGGAGACCGCCGTGTTCACTATCGTGGTCAAGGTCGACAACAGTGTGACCTCGGGCACGATCATCACCAACACCGCCACGGCAGCGACTTCGTCGCTTGATACCGTCAACTCAAACAACTCAGCCAGCGCCATGACCACGGTGGTGGTAAATGCGGATCTGGCGGTCACGTCCAAGACGGACACACCTGATCCAGTGCTGGCCAGTCAGAACATCACCTATGCGATCAACTTCCAGAACAACGGACCAAGCGACGCGCAGGGTGTGACCATCACTGATGCCGTACCTGCTGGTACGACGTTCGTCTCGGCTCAGGTTACTTCGGGTACAGGCTGGACGATTCCGAGTCCGCCGGCCGTAGGTGGCACCGGCAACGTGGTCTTCTCGAAGACGACAGTGGCCGTGGGAGAAACTGCCACGTTCGAAGTGGTCGTGAAAGTGAACAACAACGCGGTCGAGGGGTCGATCATTACCAACAACGCGGTAGCCGCAGGTACGACCAACGATCCGACGCCGGGCAACAACACGGGCACGGCGACCACGACGGTCAATCAGTCTGACATCGAGATCACGAGCAAGACTGATACGCCAGATCCGGTCGAGGCGGGCAGCAACATCACCTACACGGTGAACTTCAAGAATAATTCCGCGGTCAACACTGCCAGTAATGTGACGGTAACGGATGCCGTTCCAACGGGCACTACATTGGTCTCGGCGACCACAGCTTCGGTTGGTTGGGCGCGCACCGACTTACTCAATGCGGGAGATACGGGCAACATCGTCTTCTCGAAGGCGCTGGTAGCGGCTTCGGAGACCGCCGTATTTACCATCGTGGTTAAGGTCAACACCAGTGTGACCTCGGGCACGATCGTCACGAATACCGCCACCGCAGCTACTACCTCGATTGACACGGTGAGCGCTAACAACTCGGCCAGCGCAACGACCACGGTAGTGGTAAATGCGGATCTCGCGGTCACGTCCAAGACCGATACACCTGATCCAGTCACGGCCAGCCAGAACATCACCTACGCAATCAACTTCGTCAACAATGGACCGAGTGATGCGCAGACGGTGACGGTGACGGATGCCGTGCCCACGGGTACAACGTTCATTTCCGCTTCGGTTACCACCGGCTCGGGCTGGGCGGTAGCGGATCCAGGTGTTGGAAACACCGGCAACGTTGTCTTCTCGAAGACGACGGTGGCAACGGGCGAAACTGCCACGTTCGAAGTGGTAGTGAAAGTAAACAACAACGCGGTCGAGGGGTCGATCATCACTAACAATGCGGTAGCCGCAGGTACGACCAACGATCCGACGCCGGGCAACAACACGGGCACGGCGACGACCACTGTCCGTCAGTCTGATATCGAGATCACGAGCAAGACCGATACTCCTGATCCGGTGAATGCCGGTCAAAACATTACCTACACGGTAAACTTCAAGAACAACTCGGCATTTAACACTGCCAGCAATGTGACGGTGACGGATGCCGTACCAACGGGTACGACGCTGGTCTCGGCCACAACTGCTTCCGCAGGTTGGGCGCGCACAGATGCAGTTCCAGTGGGAGGCACGGGCAACATCGTGTTCTCGAAGGCGCTGGTAGCCGTTTCGGAGACGGCCACGTTCACCATAGTGGTAAAGGTCAATGCCAATGTTCTATCCGGTACGACCATCACCAACACGGCCACGGCGGCGACTACATCAATTGACACCAACAGCGCGAACAACTCCGCCAGTGCCACCACCACAACCGCGACGAGCGCCGATCTGCAGATCACTTCCAAGACCGACGCGCCTGATCCAGTCATTGCCGGCGAGAACATTACCTACACCATTAATTTCACTAATAATGGTCCAAGTGATGCGCAGACGGTGACAGTCACGGATGCAGTTCCGGCGAATACGACCTTTGTCTCCGCCGGCATAACGACCGGCACGGGTTGGAGCATCTCGAGTCAACCGGCGGTAGGCTCTACCGGCAATGTCGTCTTCTCTAAGGGGACGGTTGCGGCGGGAGAGACGGCGACCTTCCAGGTAGTCGTCAAGGTCAATGCCGGCACGCCGGCCGCTACCATCATCAGCAATGATGCAGTAGCTGCCAGTGCGACCACCGATCCTACTCCAGCCAACAACACGGGCAACGCGACAACTACTGTGGTCACGTCAGCCGACCTGTTGGTAGTTAAGATCGATTCACCCAGCCCGGTGGTGGCAGGTTCTAATCTGACCTACACCATCACAGTCAGCAACGGCGGCAGCAGCGATGCGCAAAACCTGTCGCTCGGGGATACGCTGCCGGCGAACACAACGTTTGTCTCCTTCACAGTGCCTGCTGGTTGGACACGAACAGACGCAGTGCCGGTCGGCGGTACGGGTACAGTCACGGCTACGGCCCCGACGCTTGTCTCTGGAGCCAACGCGCAGTTCACGCTCGTAGTCAATGTCAATGCCGCGACGCCGCACAACACTGTGTTGACTAACTCCGCCACGGCGACATCAACTACCTCTGATCCAAACCCGGCGAACAACACGGGAACGGTCATGACCACGGTCGTGTCGCAACCTGATCTAACGATCAGCAAGTCGCACACTGGTAATTTCGCGCAGGGCCAGGTTGGAGCTACCTACACCATCACGGTGAACAACATCGGCACCGGACCGACCAACGGCAGCACAGTGACGGTGACCGACAACGTGCCGGTGGGATTGACTCCAACAGGACCGGTGGGAGCACATAACGGTTGGACCTGTTCCATCGTCGGCCAAACGCTGACCTGCACGCGCAGCGATGTGTTGGCTGGAAGCTCTAGTTACCCGGCTATTAGTTTGACAGTTACTGTAGCTAACCCGGCTCCGCTAACCGTCACCAACACGGCGACGGTTTCGGGCGGCGGCGAAGTCAACACCAGCAACAACTCGGCGAGCGATCCGACCAATATCGATTGCACGCAGGATTTCTCGTTAAATAACACAGGTCCCTTGATGATTAGCCGGTTCAGGATGAATGGACCAGCCGGCACACAGGATGAGTTCGTCGAGATCTACAATCCCAGCACCTCGGCCCACACGGTCGCCTCAGGGAACTGTGGCGGTGGTGGCTACGGCGTGTTTGCCTCGGCGGGCAATGGCACCATTTCAAACAACGTGTCAATGGTTTGCCAGATTCCAAACGGCACCGTGATCCCGGCAGGCGGCTACTACCTGTGTACGGGTGCGACCTACAGCTTGAGTAATCTGGGTCGTAATGGCGGCGTGGAAGGAGCAACGTCGGTAAGCGATGCGCCTATTGGCTGCGGCGGCAGTTGCACTGCAGATATTCCCGACGATGCCGGTCTGGCGCTGATGAACGTAGCTCAGGGCGTCACACTGTCGCCTGGTGGAGGGTTCCAGGGCGGCGTTCCTGAAGCCGGCTTTATCCTCTACGACAAGGTGGGCTTTGGACCTTACGGAGCAGGAGCACCGGCTCCCGGTTATCCACCTTTGGCCGGCAGCTTCTGCGAAGGCGCGGCTTGTCTGAAACCAGTGGGCGATGCCTCTATTGGCGGCGCCTGCACCAACCCAAGCGGTCTCTTCCCGGTGGTCTCCGTACCTCCGGCGTGCTACGGACTCGCAGGGCAATACGAGCTCCTGCGACGGCAGACAGCATTTGATCCCAACCTGGGCACAGTCCATCAGGATACGAACAACAGTGCCAACGACTGGATCCTGGTGGCGCCAAACTCGGGCATAAACATGGGGGTCGAGTTAACCGGAGTTCCGGGTGTGACTGCTCTTCACGGAGCCGCTGCGCCACAAGGCTCCACTGCTCCAGCCGACTTTCCATCGGTAAAACTGAAGCAGGGACCATTTGGTTCGGGATCGACTCAGCTTAGTGCACCCAATGCTGAGCGCAACTACGTACTGGATCCGACGGTAGTTGATCCGGCCAACAATCCGGACGGTACCTTTGCTCTGCGGCTCCGGTTCACCAACAACTCGGGCATCCCGATTACCGGACTGCGGTTCAGAGTCGATAACATATCCACGCTCTGTGGGGCACAGACCGGAACTCCGGCGGTCGGCAGTGGCAGCGCCAGAAACCTGGCGGCGTCACCTGACTGCGGCGGGGGCGGCTTGACGGCAATCCTGAAACTGTTGAACTCCGCGCAGGAGTTAGTGGTTGACAGTACCAGCACTATCCATGCAGTTCTGGGCACGGTCGTCGAGGATCTAAGCGCATCGGCCACACCTACACCACCGGGTGCGGGAGCGTTGTCGCCCAAAGGCGGCGGTCTGGACAACTCGTTAATCGTCAACCCATCGAACAACCTGGCTTCGGTAGGCGACGGCGTGACGGGCGGTACGGGCGTATTTGCCACGGCCATCAGCACGAGTGATCCGAACAACGTGATACGGATCAAGATCAAGTTTGGTGTTGTGAGGAGCGGACGCTTTATCATTCTCATCACACCGGCGGCGAAAACAGCGCCGTAGCAAGAGGTGTGTCCGACACACTTTAAGTTTGTCTGGCTGGAGGCTAAGGTGAGTTTTAAACACGCCCTACGCTACACATCGATCAAACTAAGAGTGTGTCGGACATGACATCGACAAACTAAGTGCGTAGGACATAGCGGTAAGTTCGGGATTTAGCATTGAAGAAGAGAAGCGCCCTGCTTTTTGGCGGGCGCTTTTTTTTAAGGTCAAATTTAGTTTGCGAATGCTGAGCGACACTATGTCGTGATCGCCGGCGCCAATTAGGCAATTAGTTTTTATGTTGCGCGTCAATATTGCTGTTGAAGTCCAGCAGCGAGGGAAATGAAGGAACGCCCCACCTGAAAACGAAAAAGTCCACCACCGACAAGGAGTCTAAGATGCCATTCTTCAGAGCCAGCCTTTGTGTGCTTGCGATTCTTCTCTTTTCTCTTACAGCAACGGCGCAGAGCGATCTCAGCGTTACGAAAACGAGTAGCGACCGTGCAATAGCCGACACTGATGTCACATTCAATATTCAAGTCGTCAATACCGGCCCGAACGCGGCGCCAAGCGTGACCTTGACCGATCCTATACCCGACGGATTGACATTCGTTTCCATCAGCGTCGCCAGTGGGGCAGGGATATTCTCCCCTTGCACTACCCCGCAGGTGGGTTCCGCCGGCACTATCACGTGCACGGCTGCGCCTTTTGCTGCCGGGGCCGTTGTTAACTTCACTCTGGTGCTTCACGTTCCATCCAGCACACCACCGGGCACGGTATTTACCAACGTTGCAACCATCGGGATTACTCCGGGCTTTGAAGGCTTTGATCCCAATGATGAAAACAACTCGAGCGCAGCTGTCATAACGGGTCAGGAAAGCGATCTCGGAGTTGTAAAAACAGGTCCTGATAGTGCCGCGGCTGACAGCGATGTATCGTTCAACATTCAGGCCGTTAATGGGGGCCTGGAAGATGCCGCAAGCGTCACCTTGACGGATGTCATTCCCGCGGGATTGACATTCGTGTCCCTCAACGTGACCACTGGCGCCGGCATATTCTCTCCTTGCACGACTCCCACGGTCGGCTCGGGCGGGACCATCACGTGCACGGCCGCATCGTTTCCGGCGGGGGCGACCGTAAATTTCACGCTGGTGTTGCACGTTCCGGCCGAGACACCGCCGGGCACATCATTTACCAATGTGGCTAATATCTCCTTGAGTGAGGGCGGCTTCGATCCCAATGAGGAAAACAACTCCAGCTCTGCTGGTTTCACAACCAGTGGCGCGCCCATGGCCGATCTCTTAGCGAATAAAAGTGGTCCCGCTAGTGCTGCGCCAGACACCGACGTTTCATTCGTTATCATGATTCAAAACACCGGCCCGACGGCCGCCACCGGCGTGAGCTTTTCAGACACACTGCCCGGTACTCTCACCTTCGTGTCGATGACGCAGAATAACGGTCAGGCTTTCATTTGCACGACTCCTGCAGTCGGCGCGGGCGGCACTGTGACCTGTACACTCGCGTCTATGGATGCCAACACAAGTGCCTCCTTTACTCTGGTTGCTCATATTCCTCCTAATTCCAGCGGCACTGAGTACCAGAACAGCGTTACGGTTACTGCCACGAGTCCAGACCCCAACAGTGAGAACAATACGGGCACCACTTTCCTTCGCGTGGCGGCGTCCGACATCAATATTTTGAAGGCGGGCCCCGCCACGGCGACCGCCGGTGACAATATTTCGTGGATTGTGACCATCGGAAATGGTGGGCCTGACATCGCTCTGAATGCCACTTTCAACGATCAACTCCCAGGCGGTACCACCTTTGTCTCGCTGGTGCAGAACACCGGCCCTGCGGCTAGTAGTTGCACCACACCGGCTATGGGTGAAAACGGTCTTGTTAATTGTAGCTTCGCAGAACTTGCCCCCGATACGACCGCTCAATTTACCCTGACAGCGAAAATCGGGAATGTCGTTTCAATCACAAATACGGCCACAGCTCTTTCCGACAGTGCTGACACCAATAGCGAAAATAACAGCGCGTCGGTTACCACCACCGTAACTTCATCATCCGATTTGAGTATCACCAAGACAGATTCGCCTGATCCGGTTTTGGCAGGCTCGAATATTAACTATGCGCTTACGATCAGCAACGCGGGAGTGTCTGACGCGCAAACTGTTTCCTTTACAGATGCAGTGCCGGCAAACACAACATTTGTTTCAGTAAATCAAACTAGTGGGCCAGCGTTTACCTGTAGCACGCCGCCAGTGGGCGGTACCGGCAATGTCACGTGCTCGATAGCTACGCTGCCTGCTGGAGCATCCGCGATGTTCGACCTGGTTGTGCGAGTTAGCAGCAATGCAACCACCGGCTCAACTGTCACGAATAGTGCGACGGTCATGAGCACAACAGGCGATCCCAACACTGAAAACAACACAGCCCAAACTACCACCTCGGTAATTGGCGTGCCCGATTTGACAATTAGTAAGACGCACTCAGGTAACTTCACCGCCGGCCAACCCGGTAGCTACACCATCACCGTCAGCAACATCGGCGGCGGAGCAACCACAGGCGTGGTTACCGTCACCGATACCGTGCCTATTGGCTTAACGCCGACTGGGCCCACGGGTTTGCACAACGGTTGGAATTGCTCCATCAATGGGCAAACATTGACCTGCGCGCGCGTCGATGAGTTGCCCGCCGGCTCGAGTTATCCAGTCATTACACTGACCGTCCAGGTGATCAACCCGGCGCCGTTGTCGGTAACTAACACGGCGACTGTCTCGGGCGGCGGCGACGTTAATCCCACAAACAATTCGGCGAGCGATCCGACCACTATCAATTGCGTTCCCGATGCTTCTCAGACGAATACGAATCCGCTAATGATTAGCCGGTTCAGACAGAATGGACCAAATGGCCCAACGGATGAATTCGTAGAGATTTACAACCCGGGTACGACGGCCCACGTGGTTGCCTCCGGCAATTGCACGGGCGGCTATTCAGTGGTGGCTTCGGCCGGCAACGGCACGACTTCAAACGCCGTACTACAAGTTTGCCGAATACCAAACGGCACCGTAATTCCTGCCGGCGGCTATTACCTTTGCACCGGCTCAGCCTACAGCTTGAATAACCGGGGTCTTAATGGCGGTCCGGAAGGCGCAACCGCAATAGGTGACGCGCCGATCGGTTGCGGCGGTTCGTGCATCGGCGATATACCGAATGATGCCGGGCTGGCTTTATTGGATGTGGGCGCCAACGTCGTTAGCCTCTGCGGAAAGGGATCGTTTGCCTGCGCGAGTGGGTTTATTTACTCGAGCCAGGTCGAGAATGGCAGTGCTCGACTTTACGATTCCGTCGGGTTTAATTCGTATGGATTAGGCGCTCCGGCTCCGGGCCGTCCTTCGTTGGCAGGTAATTTCTGCGAAGGACCATGCCTCCAGCCCGTCGGCGATGCCAGCACCGGGGCATGTAACCCGAGTGAACTGTTTCCAGTGGTTCCCGTGCCGCCTGCATGCTACGGATTGGCCGGGCAGTACCAGATATTACGCAGGCAAACTACATTTGACGCGTCGTTGGGAACTGTTCATCAGGACACTAACAACAACCCGAACGACTTCATTCTGGTAGCCCCAACCGCAGTCTCCAACATGGGTATCCTGGTGACAGGAGTCTCAGGAGTCACCGCAGTTCTGGGCGCCGCGGGACCCCAAAACTCAACCGCACCGGCAGACATGCCAAGGACCCAGTTTACGCAGGCGCCGTTTGATGGAGATAACCAACTCGGCGCTCCGAATGCGGAGCGCATCTACGCGCTCGACCCGTCGATCGCCAATACGGCTAACGACCCGTTAGGGACATTCATCCTGCGATTGAGGTTTACAAACAACAGCGGCAAACCCATTACCCCGATCAGATTTAGGATAGACAATCTCGCGACTCTCTGTGGACCACATCAGTCCGCGTTAGTGGGAACGGCAAATGCCAAAAACCTTTCGACAACACCTGATTGTGGTGGCGCCGGCTTCAGCGCGATTCTCAAGGTAGTCAACTCCGCGCACGAACTAGTGATGGACAGCAGTGGAACAATGCGGACCGTGCTTGGGACGATAATGGAGGATCTCAGCGCCGGCGCGCCGCCGGCTCCCGGCCCGTTGTCACCGTTTGGCGGTGGGATTGATAACACACTGATCACTGCCCGACCGGAGGAGGGCTCCACAGGTGATGGCGTAAACGGCGGCAGAGGTTTCTTTAATGGAATCAGTTTCGCGAGCCCGCCGGCCAACGTCTTTAGGGTGAGATTCAAGTTTGGAGTTGTGAAGACCGGACGCTTTATTTTACTGGTGACTCCGCAAGCCAAATTCGGGCCTACACCACTTGAAGGAATTAGATCGGAAGAGAAGGCCGGTCAGTAAAATAAGCGGCTGAGCCGCTGAAGAATATACTAGTTCTGGCGGACTGTTAAGGGCGATTCAGGGTCCGGTGAAAGACCTGTACGTGCCTGGTCATAAATAATCGGCGGTGGCGGGTTGGCAACCAACACTTCCAGGGCCGTGTCGATCACTTCGCTAATTCGCGAAACGAATGCAATCGTTAGCTCGTTGCGGACGTCCTCTGGAATGTCATCGATGTCCGCTTCGTTGCGTGATGGCATAATGATGCGGCGAATCCCCGCACGATGCGCAGCCAAAACTTTCTCTTTGATCCCACCTACAGGAAACACCAGACCGGACAGTGTGATTTCGCCGGTCATCGCAGTATCCGGCCGCACGCGTCTCCCGGTGTAAAGTGAGGCGAGCGCAGCCGTGATGCTCACGCCGGCGCTTGGTCCATCCTTGGGAATCGCTCCCGCAGGCACGTGAAGATGCACGCCATAGTCTTTGAACATTTCGGGGCGAATGCCGAATTCCATCGCGTGAGACCACAGGAAGGATTGCGCTGCCCGCGCTGATTCCTGCATCACTTCGCCCAGTTGTCCGGTGATGGTCAGACCTCTCCCGCCCGGCAGCAGCGTCGCTTCAATAAAGAGCACTTCGCCGCCCATTTCCGTCCATGCCATGCCAGTCGCAACGCCGGCCGGCAATTCCTTGCGCGCTTGCTCCGGATAAAATCGTGGCGGCCCCAGGAACTCCGGGATATCGGCGGCATCAACGCTGACCCGTTCCGTCTCACCCTGCGCAATTTTCAAAGCGACCTTTCGTGCCACCCGCCCGACGGTCCTTTCCAGCTGGCGCACGCCCGCTTCGCGTGTGTAACGCGTGGCCATTAATTCAATCGCCGCTTCACTAATCGTCAGCTGGTCCGAATTCAATCCGTTTTCGGAAATCTGACGCGGGATCAGGTAACGTTTGGCAATCTCAAGTTTTTCGCGGTCGCTGTAGCCGGCAATCGAAATAACTTCCATGCGGTCTCGTAATGGCGGTGGAATCGGACCAAGCTGGTTCGCGGTCGCAATAAAGAAGACCCTGGAGAGATCAAACGGAAGGTCAAGGTAATGATCGCGGAACGTATTATTCTGTTGTGGGTCAAGAATCTCCAGCAGGGCCGAAGCCGGATCGCCCCGGTAGTCGTTGCCGAGTTTGTCGATCTCATCGAGCATCAGAACAGGGTTGTTGACTCCTGCCCTGCGCAGCGACTGAATAATTCGGCCGGGCATCGAACCGATGTAGGTCCGTCGATGGCCGCGCAATTCGGCTTCGTCTCGCATTCCACCCAGCGACATTCGTTCAAACTGCCGGCCCAGTGCTCGCGCAATCGAACGACCAAGCGAGGTTTTGCCGACGCCGGGAGGCCCAACAAAACAGAGAATAGGACTCTTCGTGTCGGGCCGCAGCTTGATTACTGCCAGAAACTCGAGGATGCGTTCCTTCACATCTTCGAGGCCGTAGTGGTCCTCGTCGAGAATCTTGCGCGCTTCCTTGAGATCGAGTTTGTCTTCCGAAGATTTTTTCCAGGGCAGCTCGAGGATGTAGTCAAGATAAGTGCGAATGACGTGATAATCAGGCGCGGCCGCCGGAAGTTTTTCCAAACGCTTCAGCTCGCGTTCGGCTTCCACCTTCACTTCGTCCGGTAAATCGGCTTTGCCGAGTCGCTCGCGCAACATCTCGGCTTCCGCTTGTTCACCACTCTCGTCCTCGCCCAGTTCCTTCTGGATCGCCTTCATCTGCTGTCGAAGAATGTAGTCGCGCTGCGACTTGTCCATTTCTGACTGCGCTTCGGTGGCAATCTTGGAGCGCAATTGAATAATCTCCAGCTCGCGCGCCAGATAGGTGTGGGCCAGGCGAAGTAACTCGTCCGCGGTGGCGGCCTCGAGCATTTTTTGTTCCTGCTCAACGCCGAGATTTAAAATTGAACCCAGGAAATACGCGAGCCGTACGGGCTCAACCGCGCCCATCATTGCCACACGCACTTCGGGAGGAATGCCTGGCAAGAGCGCGAGGGCCTGTTGGACCATCGACTGGACATTTCGTTTGAGCGCTTCAACTTCTTCTGCGTCGACAACTTTTACTTCGGGCAGGATCTGGACCACCGCACGCAGGTGAGGTGTTTCCTGTTTCCATTCGATGACCTTAATTCTTTCCTGACCCTGCGCAATGATGTGCATCGTGTCTTCAATGCGTTCCATGCGCTTAATCATGGCAAGCGTACCAACTTGATAAAGGTCCGTCGGAGCCGCATCCTGGCTGGTGGTGTTCGCATCGGCTCGAACGGTAATGCAGCCAAGCAGTTTTTCTTCGGTCCCCAGCGCCGCTTCGACGGCGGTTACTGAACGCGGTCGTCCCACAGCCAGAGGCACCACTGTGTCGGGAAAGAGAGTAGTGTTCTGCAAAGCCAAAACCGGAATCTCGAAAGGCGGCGGACTCGGTTTAGCGGCCGAAGTCTCGGTTTGTTCCGGCGTTTGACCTGCTGGTTCAGGTGTCGAATCTGGTTTGTTGGGTGTCTCTGCCATGGTTCGGTAGCGCCCCGGTTACTTGCAGCGCAGGTTAATTATTAGAAATCCGTCCCGATAGTCGTGAGCCAGCGTCGCTTCCTCGATCGCGCAAGGGAATTGGATCGTTTTTTCAAATTTGCTGTAAGTGATCTCCATCTGCTGATAGGTAAGACCTTCCCTGTAAAACGTGTCGCGCCGGCAACCTCGAATTCTGAGCAGTGGGCTATCGAGTTCCAACTCCAAATCGTCCGCGCAAACGCCGGCGAGATCGACCTTCACCATCCACCCGTCTTCACTTCGATAGACGTCGGCCGCAGGGTTCCATAAATGCCCGGAAGGCCTCACGCGATGAGCAACGGTCAGCAGGGCGACCTGACTATTTCGATTTGGCATAGTTGGTTGGCTACAGCATAAGTGAAATTCCGGTTGAAAGGTAGGACAGACATTCCTGTCTGTCGAGCGGACGTTAAAGGTAAGTAGGACAGACGAGAATATCTGTCCTACTGGCCGCTATCTCTCGCTATACGAACACGCAAGAATCGCTGTCCTAACCGAAGACCTTTCCCCAGAAAGACGACTCTTTCGAGATGTCTTCGAGGGCGTCTGCCAGTTCATTGTCGGCTTCTGTTTCCACTGCGATGTCGCCCATGGAAACCACACCCAGCAGTTTTCCGTTTTCGTTAACCACCGGAATCCTGCGCACTTGCTTGGCGCCCATCTTTCGAATCACGTCGACCACTCGTTCATGCGGCCTGGCGGTGTGCAGGTCAGTTGACATGATTTCCTCCGCCCGCGTTGCAGTAGAGTCTTTGGCTTCGGCCACCGCGCGCACGACGATGTCGCGGTCCGTTATCAAGCCAATCAGCTTGCCATGAGTTTGGTTGCCGCTGGTCCGACGTGTGTCGGTTACTGCGCCTCCACTGCCGTTGGCGGCATAATCGACCACCGGAATCACACCTGTATCTTCGTCTCTCATCATCACTGAAACTTCGCGCAGAGTTGTGTCGCGAGTGGCCACTGCCAGATCGCGAGTCATGATGTCGCGTACGCGCAGTCGGGATCGTCCACTGCCTACTGAAGCGCGATCGTAGTAGGCCGGACTGCGGCGCACATCGCGTCCTTCGTATGAACGCGCGCGGAAATCTTCCTGCGACCGGCTATCCCCACTGGGATAATCGTTATATCGAGGTTCGTTGTATTCATAGTCGGCGCGCTCGCCGAATCTTCCCAAGCCGCGACGGTTGTAATTTTCTGACAGCCGGTCGCGATCCTGGTAAGGCTGGTTAAAATTCCAGGGCCTTTCTCTTTCAAATCGGTCCTGCCGAGACTGGTATTCAAATTCATCATCAAAGTCGTTGCGGTATCTGGCCATGTTCCCCTCCTCGTGTTCAGAAAGAAATTAAAGCCTCGCGTGAAAACGAGGCGAGTGTTGCATTTCGTTTGGGGGGCTGAACGCAGAACATCGTCTGCGCAAACAATTAGGGGAAGAAATCTGCTGGAGGAAACGGGGGGAATTCTATCCCCAAATCCTTTAACGGTCGATCGGGCGCACTCCAAGGAGGCGCATCTTCGTCGAACACCCTATCAGCGCACGAAGGCTTCAATCTCCGCGATCAACTGCACTCGCGATCTTATATCAAGCGTGCCCACTTCAATCGGCGTTGATGCACCTACTCCGGCGCGCATCGTTTGCACCTGGTCCATTTCGTAGACGGGCCGGGGCCTGCTAGTCCCTTCCTCCTGGACCTCGACGATACGAACTAATCTGCCGCCCAGGGCCTGAGCAATCATTCGCGCTTTGCCGACAGCTTCCCGCGTCGCGTCTCCCAGCGCCTGATCGTGCGCCGGCCGATCTTTCCGAAGCGTGAACGAAAGCCCGGTGACATCGTTGGCGCCGGCCTGCGACGCGGCGTCAATCACACTTCCAACTTTCGTTAGATCCGACAATGTGACGGTCACACTGTTGCGGGCTTCATAGCCGGTGATTGTAGGCGGCTGGTTCTCGCGATACACCCTCATTGGTTGCAAGCTATAGCCGCTGGTTTTGATTTCAGCACCTGTTCCGGCGGCACTTTTGAGTGCCCGCACGACCGCATCGCTTTTGTTCGCGTTATCCTGCTGCGCCTCGATCGCGCGTTTCGCCTGGGTCACAACCGCTATCGTCACTATCGCCGTATCCGGTTGCGCTTGTACGATCGAGTCGCCGCTCACAATAACTCTGGTGAGCTCTCCGGACCCGCTTGGGCTTTTTGCCTGGCCTGGAGCGGGCCCTTCCGTTAATGATCGCATCGTTCGCACTTCAAACGGGGTGCCCTCCATGTAAGTGGTCATTACGTCGGGCTTCGTATCACCGACCGCCTCAACTTCATTCGATTCGGCAAACCAAATTTCGTTTTGGAAACGCTGCTGGTTGAGAATCAAATATTTTTGGTTATCGGAAACAATCACCCAACCACCGGGCTCGACCGTTCGCTGCAGTCGTCCGCGTATTGTTAGGTCTTTAGCAAAAGACTGCCCCGCCAGCAGCGCTATCATGGCTACCGCACCAAATATCGTTATTAATCTTCGTTTCATTACCATTACTCTCTTTCTACCCTCTGTATAGTCCGGTGAGACTTTTGCGAACTTCACCGGCGTGTTAGAACGCGAGAGCATCCTGCTTCTTGCGACGGCTCCGCCTCAGGCTAGTAGTTCAGAGTTCATCAAGCTTAGCTTGCGTGGCCGAGTTTCGGAGCTTCCTGGCTCGCCTAATACTGTTTTGTTACGATTCATGCAATGCAATCATTCGATACTGAAAACGGCGATTTCGCGCACAATGGGCCAAATGTCCAAACCATTATCATCGGTCGCGTGGAAGATTTGCCTCTTGGGAGCTGCAAAACTATTGAACTTCCAGAAGGACGCGAGCTTGCCGTCTTCAATGTTGATGGCGAATTCTATGCCACCAATAATTTCTGCCCACACAAAGGCGCGCCGCTGGCTGAAGGTATATTGTGCGGTCACGTGATCGAGTGTGATTGGCATGGCTGGCAGTTCGATGTACGTACCGGAGAATGCCTTACCGTTTCGGAGAAGTTAGAGACTTACGAGGTTGTGGTCGAGGATGGGGTGCTTAAGGTGATTAAGTAGGACAGACATTCCTGTCTGTCGGTCCCTGAGTACGGACAGGTTGGGCGACAGGAAAATGCGAAATGGAAAATCTTGCTCTTAATCCAAACGATTAGCATGCGAACGGACGACAGACAGGAATGTCTGTCCTACTCACCATCGTTACCAATCGCTTCGACCGGACAACAAGTCAGCGCTTCTTCACACGCCGCTTTTTCTTCCTCAGTCGCAGGCTGACTAAAGACAAACGAGTAACTGTTGGCATCAGAGCGCATGAAGTTCTCCGGCGCTGTGTCGCGACAGACGTCACAATCTATACAGGTGGAGTCTACGTAATAGGCTCCGGGCACATTCTCTTTTACGCGGTCGTTGCGATCAGGCATAAATCAGAGGTCAGAAGTCAGAAGTCAGAAGTTAGAGGTCAGAGGTCAGAGGTCAGAGGTCAGAAGTGAGAGATGGGGTCAGAAGCTAGTGTCCGCGTTATCTTCTGACTTCTGACTTCTGACTTCTGACTTCTGACCTCTGACTCCTGCCTCTGCTCTACGGGTGCGTCATTTCTTCCGGCTTCACGAGCTTGTCAAAATCTTCACCGCTTAAAAACCCCAGCTGCACTGCCGAGTCGCGCAGGCTGATGCCTTTCTTATGCGCGTTCTTCGCCACCTGTGCAGCTTTGTCATAGCCAATATACGGGTTCAAAGCCGTCACCAGCATCAGTGAATCTTTCAAATGCGCGTCAATCTGTTCGCGGTTCAGTTCGATGCCTTTAAGGCAATACTCGAGAAAGCCATGAGATGCGTCGTGGAGCAAACGAATCGAGTGAAGCAGGTTGTGAATCATCACCGGCTTGAAAACGTTTAGCTCGAAATTGCCTTGCGAACCGGCAATCGTGATAGCCACGTCATTTCCAAATACCTGCACCGCGACCATCGTGATCGCTTCGCTCTGCGTGGGGTTAACTTTACCGGGCATAATCGACGATCCCGGCTCGTTCTCCGGAATAATCAGCTCGCCCAGACCACAGCGCGGTCCCGACGCCAGCCAGCGAATGTCGTTTGCGATCTTCATCAGCGAAGCGGCTAGTGTTTTCAAGGCACCGCTGGCGAAAACGATTTCATCATGGGCCGAGAGCGCAGCAAACTTGTTCGGATGGGATTTGAAAGGCAGGCCCGTCAGTTCTGCAATCTTCTTCGCCGCCCGTTCGCCAAACTCCGGATGCGAATTCAGACCAGTGCCTACGGCCGTGCCCCCGATTGCCAACTCTAACAACCCGGGTTTGACCAATTCCAGCCGCTCGATATCACGTGCCAGCAGATTGGCCCATCCTGACATCTCCTGGCCCACCGTCAAGGGCGTGGCGTCCTGAAGATGCGTGCGGCCGATCTTGACTACGTCGTTAAACTCGTTGGCCTTCTGGTCAATTGCATCATGCAGTTCCTGGATCGCCGGAACAAGTTTAGTCAACTCTTCTGCGGCAGCGATATACATCGCAGTCGGGAAGGTATCGTTCGACGACTGCGACATATTCACGTCGTCGTTCGGATGCACAGGCTTCTTGCTGCCCATCACTCCGCCGGCGATCTCGATTGCGCGATTCGAAATCACTTCGTTGGCGTTCATGTTGGTTTGGGTGCCACTACCGGTTTGCCAAACCCTTAAAGGAAAGTGTTCATCCAGCTTTCCTTCGATCACTTCGTCCGCCGCCTGTTCGATCAGTTTGCGCTTGTCAGCCGGTAGCTTGCCCAACTCTTCGTTCACCTGGGCCGCGGCCTTCTTGAGCACTCCCAGGGCGCGGATCATCTCGCGCGGCATCTTGTCGTCACCGATATTGAAATGAAGCAGGCTGCGCTCGGTTTGGGCGCCCCAATATTTGTCGGCGAGGACGTTAATCTCGCCCATCGAATCGGTTTCAACGCGCGTCGCAGTCTTCGTTTCTTTTTCGGTGGCCTCAGATGACATTGTTGGTTTCCTGGCGATGCTGGATGTCAGTACCACCTGCGTATGCGGGTGGGCCGGAGAGTAGATATGTGAGCGCCGGAATCTGCGTAAGCTTGGGGTTCTGCATGGGGCCTCAACTTCCTCAATTCTACATCACGCAACCGCCTGACTGAACCGCGCACGGGCCAGTGAAGTAAGCGAAAGTGCGGGGGCCAGCCCTCCTTCCCGACCTGAGAGTATATTCGAGCTCACCTTACACCGTTCGCATGCTCTCAGGTTGGGAAGGAGGGCTGGCCCCCGATCCGTTCACTGGCGACTCTGAATTTCAGATTTAAGCCCCGAAGGGGCGCGACGTAACCATTTTGTGAACTGTGAAACTTGTTATCGACAGAATCTTGCGATACACACAGTGGCGCAAGCAACAACACAAACATCCCGACACCAGCCCATGGAACCAGCAGGGCATCTCGGCTAGAATGTGAAGTCAGGCGTTATGTCCGAGCCAGGGCCTGCAGACAAACGAGCATCCGCCCGATTAGCCGAAATCAATCGGGCCATCACCACCTCTCTCAACTTCGACGAAGTTCTAAATCTGATCGTAGAAAACGCAGCTCAACTGGTTGATGCCAAGGTGTGTCTGCTGTTGCTAATGGATCGGGAGGAGAAGTTACGCATCCGCGCCGCGCGAGGAGTGGACCCGAATGTGGTCGAGGACTTCTCGGGCCGGATGGAGGAGGATGTACTCAATCAATTACAGCAAGCGCTGACGATCGGAGCGGACGAACATCTGGTGTCTGTGCCGGTAATCGACAAGCAGTCGCTCAATGGTCTGTTGGTCATAGTGCGCGAGCGGCCGATCAGTGCAGATGAGCGTTGGCAATTGTCTGCCCTGGCGGATCAGGCGGCCATCGCCCTTCGCAACGCGCGTTTGTATGAAATGGAAATGGCGGAAGCGGTCCGTGCTCGGGATTTTTCTCTAACCGTTCAGGGGCGTTTGGTAGCCATCATCGAATCTTCCGACGACGCGATAGTCAGCAAAGACCTCAACGGCATCATCACCAGTTGGAACAACGGGGCGTCCCGGCTCTTTGGCTATGAAGAGGCGGAAGTCCTGGGCAAACCGATAACTATCTTGATTCCTGACGAGCGCCAGCATGAAGAGACTCTGATTCTCGGGCGCGTGCGCCGCGGCGAGCGCATCGAGCATTTTGAAACTGTGAGAGTACACAAGCACGGGCATCCAATAGACATCTCACTGGTGATTTCTCCGATCAAGGACCAGAACGGCAAGGTTATTGGTGCGTCAAAAATCGCGCGCGACATCACCGAAAGAAAGAAGGCCGACGAGCAGCTGCGCCGGGCACTGGAGTTTGATGAGACGGTCATGCTCAGCATGGGCGAAGGTCTTTTCACCGTAGATATCGAAGACCGAGTCACTTTCATGAACCCGGCAGCTCAACGAATGTTTGGCTGGACGCTGGAGGAGATGCTCGGACGCAGGATGCATGACGTAACACATCGTTCGCGACCGGACGGCACGCTGTTTCCCGCCAGTGAATGTGCGGGACTGGCGGTGCTGCGCGAAGGCACGATGCTCAGCGAATTTGAAGACGTCTTCATTCGTCGAGATGGGACCTTCTTCGACGTGGTTTACAGTTCTTCACCGCTTCGCGGCGACGGAAAAATTACCGGGCTCGTAATTGTCTTCCGCGACATTTCTGATCGTAAGCAGACTGAAGAAGAACGCGGGCGATTGCTCGAGGCGGAGCGCGAAGCCCGCGCCGAAGCCGAGAAAGCCAACCGGCTCAAGGACGAATTCCTGGCAACTTTGTCTCATGAGCTGCGAAATCCCTTGAACGTGGTTATTGGATACGCGGAGATACTGCGTCGCAGCGAGGAGTTTCAACAAAACACATTTGTGCTGAAAGCCGCGGAGACCATCCGCCGCAATGCCCTGGCCCAGGCGCAGTTGGTTTCCGACTTGCTCGATCTGTCGCGTCTGCAAATGGGAAAGCTTTCTTTAAATCGCCAGCCGGTTTCTTTTTCCACGGTCGTTTCAGACGCGATCGAAACGGTGCGCGACGAAGCAAATGCCAAACGAATCTCACTGGATGTAAGACTCGATAGAGAGGTCCTGGTTGTGGAAGGCGATCCTATTCGGCTGGGCCAGATCGCCTGGAACCTTCTTAACAACGCCATCAAATTTACGCCTGCCGAGGGGAAGGTGCGAATAACTCTCAGTCGCGAAGACGACTCCAGTGTGCTGGCTGTAGAAGATTCGGGGCAGGGAATTTCGCCGGAGTTTCTGCCACACGTGTTTGAGATCTTTCGTCAGGCTGATGCCAGCATTGTGCGCCGACAAGGCGGCATGGGAATTGGGCTGGCGCTTGTCAGGCAGTTGGCTGAATTGCACCACGGCGATGTGAAAGCTGAGTCGGAGGGGCACGGAAAGGGCGCGCGTTTTACCGTGAAGGTCCCGCTCTACACGCCCGGAGCGGCGACGCTGCCTTCGGAAAAAACCGGCGCGAGCGGGGCCCTGAAGAGCAAATTCATACTGGTGGTCGATGATTCACCGGAAACGACGGAGATGCTCGGAAAACTTCTGGAGCTGGAAGGCGCATTTGTCGACGTAGCGAAGAGCGGTAAGGAAGCACTGGAGATTGCGCGACAAAAGCGCTTCGATCTGGTGGTGTCGGACATTTCGATGCCCGAGATGGACGGCTATCAACTACTGCGCAGTCTCCGCGAAATACCCGACATGGCCGACGTGCCAGTGGTTGCACTGACAGGCTATGGCCGCACCAACGACATCGAGCGTGCCCGCGACGAAGGCTTCGCCGAACACCTCACGAAGCCGTTGGATTTGGATAAGCTGCTGCAGATTGTGAGACGGCTGACGGATTAGGTTGAGCTTCCACAAATACAAAGGCGTCGGAGTTCTGTAACATTTTGTCCCCTGCGGGACTAAGACGTTTTTGCCATCGGACTCCTTGCCCGTAACGTCGTTGCCTGTCCTCCTTCAGGCGTTCTCCGTCGGTGCCCCGGAGTCTTTCCAGGCCTTCCAACCACCTGCCATTGAAAATACGTTTGTGTAGCCCATCTGCTGGAGCACGTCGGCGGCGAGGGCGGAGCGGAAGCCGCCGCCGCAATACAGAATTACTTCAGTTGATTTGTCCGGCACTCGCTCCTCGATGTCCCTTTCTATTATTCCCTTGCCGATGTGCGAAGCGCCGGCGGCGTGAGCGGCTTGCCATTCGTTGTCCTCACGGACGTCGAACAACTTCGCATCGGGGTTGGCAGACATGCGTTGTTGCGTTTCCTCGACCGTAACTTCGCGTATGCGCGTTTTCGCGTCGTTGACGAGTTTTAGAAAGCCTTCCGAGTGTTTCATAGATGTAATGCCTCAAATCTCAAGATAGATATGTGTCCCGATTCTCGCGGAGCGATCTCATTAGCACCGTGGCTTCAGCCCGGTGATTGAAGACCCGTTAAATAATCCGTAACCGCTTCTAACGGTTTTTTCCGGTCTATACCAACACAAATGTAGCCTCTGGCATCCGGCGCTGCCGCGCTGGTTCTGTAAGGCGCTCGCCCACAAAACCGCTCAATTGGATGAAATACCTTTGAATGATTATAATGCCAGACTCAACAAAGCACTCTGCGAGATCGTATATCTTTATGGCGAAATCTGGGACCGGCCTGCGCGCGCTGAGCATTTCGGGGGAGAGGAACTTCAAACATTGGCTAACGAACAGTTTGACGTAACGATTATCGGAAGCGGACCAGGCGGCTACGTAGCCGCAATACGCGCCGGGCAACTCGGCCTGAAAGCCGCGATTGTCGAGAAGGACACGCGCCTCGGCGGCACATGTACGCTGCGTGGCTGTATTCCCACCAAGCAGATGCTGATGTCGGCCCACATCTATGAACAGATGCAGCACGCCGCGGATTTTGGCGTGCAGGCCACAGGGATTCAGTTGGCTTTCGCCGACGTGCAAAAACGCAAAGACAAAGTGGTGATGAAGAATTCCAAGGGCATTGAATACCTGATGAAGAAGAACAAAGTCTCGGTATTCAAAGGCACAGGAAAACTCGCGCTGCCCGGAAAAGTTGAAGTCACCGGCGCCGACGGCGCCAAGCAAACGATTGAAAGCAAGAACATCATTATCGCCACCGGTTCAGTCGTGCGGCCCATACCGGGTTTCGAGACGGACGGCGTACATGTCGTCAGCAGCGACCACATTCTCGAGCTGAAAGACGTGCCCAAGTCCTTAATCGTAATGGGTTCTGGCGCCGTGGGCGTTGAGTTTGCTTCAGTCTATTCACGGTTCGGAGCTGCGACTACGCTGGTTGAATTGCTGCCGAGATTGGTGCCACTCGAAGACGAAGAGGTTTCGAAGGAGTTGGAAAAGTCGTTTCGCAAACGCGGGATCAAGTCGCAGTTGGATACTAAACTCGAGAAGCTGGAAAAAACAGATTCCGGCGTGCGCGTTTCAGGCAAGACATCGAAAGGCGAAGCAGTCACGCTCGAAGCAGAGATGCTTTTGGTTGCTGTAGGCCGCATGCCGTTCACCGAAGGCCTTGGGCTCGAAGGCAGCAAGATTAAAGTTGAAAAAGGATTCATCCAGGTAGACGAGTTTCAGCAAACGGCCGAAAAGGGCGTGTACGCCATCGGTGATGTCGTGCCGACGCCGCTCCTGGCCCACCTGGCTTCGAAGGAAGGTATCGTTGCGGTTGAACATATGTCGGGACAGAAGGATGTGCGGCCCATTAATCTTCGACTGGTGCCGAATTGTACTTACTGCGATCCGGAAGTAGCTTCAGTTGGATTGACTGAAGCGAAGGCAAAGGAACAGGGCTACGACGTGAAGGTTGGGAAGTTTCCGTTCTCCGCTTCCGGTAAGGCGCGCATACTGGGTGAGGAAGAGGGCTTTGTAAAAGTCGTCAGCGAGAAGAAGTACGACGAAATTCTGGGCGTGCACATTATTGGCCCGCATGCGACGGAGTTGATTGCGGAAGCGTGTGTGGCAATGCAGCTTGAATCGACCGCCGAAGAGTTGGGCAGGACTATGCACGCGCACCCGACCATTTCAGAAGCGGTAATGGAAGCGGCGGAAGGCGTGCACGATTTGGCGGTGCACATCTAAGTATTACTCCGTGCAACCTCCGTGTTCTCTGTGCCTCTGTGGTGATCTCTTACACGGCAGTGTTCACCACCGAGACACAGAGAACACTGAGGTTGCACAGAGAAGATATACAGACCATGGATAAACCAGGTAAACCAACCGATCAGCCGCAGCGTCGCGGGGGCAACGCAAATCGTCGCCGTGGACCGCGTCGCCCGTCGCGTTTTCAGATGCGCATTAGCACAAAGTATGCGCCGCGAAAGCCAGCCGACGGCGCCGCTCTCGCGTGTACGACCGAAACAACGCTGCAGCCCGAGCAGATGCTCGAGCTTTACCGCTATCTGAAGCTCACCCGCCTGGTTGAGGAGCGTCTGGTCAATCTTTACCGGCAAACGAAAGTTGTAGGCGGCGTGTTTCGCTCGCTGGGCCAGGAAGCAACCGCGGTCGGCACCGCTTACGCTCTAGAGCAGAAGGATTTCATCACGCCTCTGATTCGCGATCTTGGCGCCGTGCTGGTGAAAGGCATCAAGCCGCGCGACATTTTTGCGCAGTATATGGCGAAGGCCTGGGGTCCGTCCGGCGGTCGCGATCTGAATATTCACTTTGGCGACATGGACAAGGGGTTCATTGGTCCCATTTCTCATCTCGGCGACATGATTCCCGTAATGAATGGCGTCCTGCTGGCCGCGCGCATGCAGAAGAAGCGCACCGTGGCCGTTGCCTACATTGGCGACGGGGGCATGAGTACCGGCGCGTTTCACGAGGGACTGAATTTCGCCGCAGTGCAAAAGCTGCCGCTGATCATTGTTGCTGAACACAATCAGTATGCGTATTCAACTCCGACCAGCTTACAGACGGCCGTTAAAGACCTGGCGGAGAAAGCTGCCGGCTATGGAATCCCGGGCCATATTGTCGACGGCAACGATGTGATCGCGTGTTACGAGGTCACCAGGCGGGCGGTTGAGTTTGCCCGGCGTGGTGGAGGCGCGGTGCTGATTGAAGCGAAGACGTATCGTCGCAAGGGGCACGCCGAACATGACGATCAACGTTACGTTCCCGGAGGCGAAATCGAATGGTGGGAGAAGCACAACGATCCGCTGGATCGCTACGAGCGGCATCTGTTGCAACAAAAGATCGCGACCAAAGAAAGATTGGACGACGTCACCGCGGACGTGACCCGCGAGATTGAGGAAGACTGCACGTGGGCCGAATCGTCGCCGATGCCCGGCGCGGATAAGGCTGCGTATGGGGTCTTTGATAACAACATCGTGCCGCCATCGTTTCGTCCGGAAGTTTTGAAGAACTAAGAATTGGGAGATTCGGCTCAGATGTAGGAGGATGCGCCGTATCAATCAGACGCTTAACTAAAAGGAGGGTTAATAATCGGCGCGGATCGGAAGGAAGTTGATTCTAAGGAGACAAGCATTAACATGGTGAATCATGGCGAGGTGAGTATAAACGCCGTGGACCATGGCGAGGCGAGCATGAATACTATCAACTATGGAGAGGGGAGCATGAATACTGTAAACGATGGAGATGCGAATACTAACTCGGTCGACGATCAAGGGACGAGCGAAGCCGAGGGCAGGGTTCTGCTGAACCGATTGCGGGATGCGGGCTTCGAGGGCAGCGATGAAAAACTTGCGCTTGCTTTGGGACGTCCGGTCGAGGAAGTGCAGGGATGGACTCACGGCACGGCACCCGTTGACGACGATGTCATGATGAAAGCGCGCGGGATTGCGAAAGAAAGAGGAATTGAGATCGAGTAGTGTTTTACGAACAAATAGAACTGGATCCCTGGATATCAAAGATCCTGAAGCCCACCTATCCCCCGGAGGTAAGCAGATGGGATTAGTATATGCCGAAATCGAACTGATAAGTGTCGATGACTTGGTTCTGCACCGCCGAGGCTTCCTAACGGAAGACAAGATCAAACGGATGACCGTTGACGCCCTCTTTGATACGGGCGCTTACATGCTCGTGATTACCGAACACATTCGGCAACAGCTCGATTTGCCATTGATTGAGGAACAGGTATTTCGCTTGGCTGATGAGAGTGAAAAGCGCGGTGAAGTCGTCGGACCGGTTGAGGTCCGCTTTGAAAACCGATCGACTACCGTCAGGGCCGTGGTTTTGGCGGGCACTACTGAGGTCCTCTTAGGTTCTATCCCGTTGGAGGATCTGGACGTGGTTGTTGATTCGAGGCAGCAGCGCTTGATCGTGAATCCTGAGAGTCCGTACATTGCCACCAAACACCTTAAGTAGTCAGAAACGAGTATGTCGACAGCCGCGAAAAAAGAGCACAAGTCAGCGCGTCCTGAGCGAGGTGGTCAGGCGACGCTGGTCGAAGCCATTCGCCAGGGTATCTGGGAAGAGATGGAGCGCGACCCGACGGTCTTCGTTATTGGCGAAGACGTAGGCGCGTATGGCGGGGCTTTCAAAGTCACGGACGGATTGATTGATCAGTTTGGCAAAGGCCGCGTGATCGATACTCCGATTTCGGAAGGCGCAATTGTTGGCGCTGCGTGCGGCGCCGGACTGATGGGGATGAAGGCCGTGGCTGAGTTTCAGTTTATCGACTTCATCTCCGCGGGGTTTGATCTGTTAACCAACTACGCAGCCAAGTGCCGTTATCGTTGGGGAGCAAATATTCCGGCGGTCTTTCGTGGTCCGTGTGGTTCGGGCGTGCGCTCGGGCCCATTTCATTCGCTGAATGCCGAATCGTTTTTCCTCAACACAGCCGGTCTAAAGATTGTCGAACCTTCCAGCGCCTACGACGCCAAGGGTCTCATCAAAGCAGCCATTCGCGATCCCGATCCAGTCCTGTTTTTTGAACACAAAAAACTTTACCGGCTGCCGCGACTGCGAGAGGAACTGCCTTCGGAAGACTACATTGTCGAAATCGGCAAAGCCCGCACGGTCCGCGAGGGACGCGATCTCTCGATCATTACGTTTGGCGCCATGGTCCTGACGGCGATGGATGCTGCGGAAGAACTCGAAAAAGAAGGCCTCGACGTTGAAGTAATCGATCTACGTACGCTGGCGCCTATGGATAAAGCAGCAATACTCGGGAGTGTTAAGAAGACAAACAAAGTAATCGTGTTGCACGAGGCTTCACGCACCGGCGGCATTGGTGGCGAGATTGGCGCAACCATTGGCGAAGAAGCGTTTGAGTGGCTGGATGCGCCAGTGTTGCGCGTCGCTTCGATTGATACTCCGGTGCCCTATTCACCTCCGCTCGAGGATTATTACTTGCCGCAGACGAAAGATGTGCTGGAGGCGGCACGGAAGCTGGCGGCGTACTGAGCAGAGGTCGGAGGTCAGAGGTCAGAAGTCAGAAGTCAGATATGAGATTTCAATCTGAGACCTGAGATCTCAGATCTGAGATCCCAGAAGAAGAAGGAGTATAAATCCCATGCCAAAATATGTAATCGAGCGAGACATTCCGGGCGCCGGTAACTTGTCGCCACAAGAGCTCCAGGGCATTTCCGAAAAGTCGTGCAGCGTGCTGCAAAATCTTGGCCCGCAAATCCAATGGCTGCACAGTTACGTTACCGGCGACAAGATTTACTGTGTTTACATCGCTCCGAATGAAGAGATGATCCGCGAACACGCCAACCAGGGCGGCTTCCCGGCGAATCGTATTTCGGAAATCAAGACTACTATCGATCCGACGACCGCTGAAACGACGGCCAGCAGGCAGTCGGCGGCAAGCTAAAGCCGAACTTAAATACGTATCGGAGAAGAAATGAGCACTGAAGTTGTAATGCCGCAGATGGGCGAATCGATCGCCGAGGGCACGATTACAAAGTGGTTGAAGAAGGTTGGCGATCGAGTCGAACGCGATGAACCGCTGTTTGAGATTTCAACCGACAAGGTTGACGCGGAAATTCCTTCGCCGGCTGCAGGCACGTTGACCGAGATCCTTTTCCACGAAGGTGACACGGTCGAGGTCAACAAGACTGTCGCGGTGCTCGACGGTGGTGCTGCGGGAAGCGCTCCTGCTGCTCCAACTGAAACAAAGGCGGCGGCTCCTGCAGAGGAAACTAAACCGGAGCAGAAGCCCGAGGAAACAGCGCCAGCCGCGCCACCTCCAACTCCTCCGTCTACGGCAACACAACCTGCAGTTCAGCAAGCTAAGCCCGAGGAACCCCCAGCCGCTCAGCAACCACAGTCTTCGGGCAAGCAAACGGAAACTCCGTCTACGAAGGCCGCGCCCGCCGCCGGCAACGGCAGCAGTGCAAATGCCACGGCGGAAGATTTGCGCCGTACAAAGTCGAGCCCGCTGGTCCGCAAGATTGCGCAGGAGCATGGCGTCGACATCGCGAAGCTTGAAGGCACAGGCATGAGTGGCCGCGTAACCAAGAACGACATTCTGAGTTTCATCGAATCAGGTGCGCCTTCAGCTCCGGCCCGGTCCGCCACCGGCAGCGCTTCCGTGCAGCCGGCGCCCGCGCCATTGAGGCCCGGCGAAGGCGATCGCGTCGAGCAGATGACGGTGATGCGCAAGAAGATTTCGGAGCACATGGTCCAATCGCGCCGCACGTCGGCGCACGTGACCACGGTTTACGAAATCGATATGACGCGCATTGCCAAATTGCGTGACCAGCACAAAGACGAGTTCTACGAACGCACCGGCACCAAGCTCACCTTCATGCCATTCATCTTCCAGGCGATCACCAACGCGCTGCGAAAGTTTCCCATCTTCAATGCGCAGGTGAGTGGCGACCAGATTATTTATAAGCGCGACATCAATCTGGGGATGGCAGTCGCACTGGATTGGGGATTGATTGTTCCGGTTATCAAGCGCGCCGACGATCTATCAATCTCTGGTCTGGCCCGCGCGGCAAACGACCTTGCCGACCGGGCGCGGACCAAACAACTAAAACCCGACGAAGTGGCCGGGGGCACGTTTACCATTACTAATCCTGGCGTGTTTGGTGGATTGTTTGGCACCCCGATCATCAATCAACCGCAACTGGCGATACTCGGCGTTGGCAAAATCGAGAAACGCGCCAAGGTTTTGTCCACGGAGGAAGGTGACGACTTCATTGCGATTCGTTCGATGGCTTATTTCGCGTTGAGCTTCGATCATCGCGTCATTGATGGGTCCGACGCGGAACGATTCCTCGCCTACGTGAAAGAGCTTTTGGAGGCCGGCGATTTTTCGCTTTAACGTTGATCTAACGCGTTCTGAGAAGTAATCGGTAACCTCTCAACCGCGGAGCGATATCATTATTAGGTTTATCACCGCGAATTCTTTTATTGGCTCGGAGTTATTGCGATCGAATGGCAATTCGATGATGAATGCTTCCGTAGCGGTTTAACCCCTTGACTTAGCCTGACCATAGGTCTAAGAAATGTCGGATCGCTACGCAGGACGGACGACAATTGATCGAAATTGTTCGTCAGAAAGTTTCGCCGACGGCTCGGACGATGAGCTGTTCCACTTGAAAGTTTTTCAGACAATAAGGAGATAGTCACTTATGCCAATCCCGAAATTCAAAATGTTTTCTTCTCTCATGCTTGCAGTCTCCCTTTTAGCTGTCTCAGCATCCCTCGCGATCGCACAAGACACAACAGCACCGCAAGGGGCGCGCACAGTTGCCAGCGGTCAGAAGATGAAGGTTAAAGGCGTCGTCGTTAGACGCGACGCGGATACGTTCGTCGTACGTGACATTAATGGTGTCGACACCACGGTTCGTCTCGACGATCGCACCAGCGTAAAAACGAAGGGCGGCTTCCTTCGCAGCGGCGCAAATTATGGACAAACCCAGATTTTGCGTGGGCTGAATCTCGAAATCGAAGGTCGTGGTGATTCTTCGGGTAATCTCTTAGCCGAAAAAGTCAGGTTCAACGAATCGGATCTCCGCGTTGCCCGCGCTGTCGACTCCCGCGCTGCGCCGCTGGAGACGAAAGTCAGTGAAGTCGAACAAAACGCGCAGCGTCTCTCGGGACAATTGGATGAATTGGCTGCCGTTGCCAACACAGCCAAGGGTGGAGCGAAGGCAGCACAGGAAACCGCAGATGCGGCAGTGCAGGGTGTGAACGTCACCAATGAACGTATCTCGGCCCTGGACGATTATGTACCGCAGACGGTGATGGCGGTTAATTTCCGGACCGGAAGCGCGGTGTTGTCTCCTGATTCAAAAACGAAACTTGATGAGATTGCCACCAAGGCGCTCAATGCCAAGGGGTATGTGCTCGAGGTTGCAGGTTTCGCAGACGCCACCGGCAGTGTGGAAAGAAATCGCGCGCTCAGCCAGCGCCGCGCCGATGCCGTAATTCGTTATCTGGTTGAAAACCACAGCATCCCGCTGCGTCGCATCATTACGCCGTACGGGTTTGGTGAAACGAATCCAATTGCGGAAAACGCTTCTCGCGATGGACGCGCACAAAATCGGCGCGTTGAAGTCAAGTTGTTAGTCAACAAGGGTCTTATGCAACAGGCCCCGATGATGACTACCAGCGGCGAGTAAGACAGCAGTTCAGAGTTCAAGCTTCAGCTTGCTCTTTCCGAGCAACCACAGCCTAAAGGCTGATCTCTGAACTACAACTTTAATGCGAAGGTAAACCAGCAGGGGAAAGTTGTTCGGGTGAGGCAACGAACCAAAGCTTACCCGGCACTAACGCCATGAATCATGCCGTCGGAAAATTTGTTAACAAGACAAACTAAGGCCAGCAACCTTGGCGGCATGAGGAGTGGTTTGATGAATGCTGGAGCGGGAAAACAATTAGGGCCGGCGCTGCTGTTTGCAGTGCTGGCTCTTTTTTGCGTCGTCAGATTCGCCGGCGCACAAACGGTCAGAGACCTGCCACCTCCACCATCGAAGCCAACGCCGAAGCCCACACCTCCGCCGGCGCCGAAGGATGAAGACTACGAGGTGGTCCGCGTCAAAACCAGCCTGG
>DASQKG010000218.1:0-15322 GCA_035630655.1 Pyrinomonadaceae bacterium | reverse complement strand
CCGGGCGTGCGCGCTCTGGATGGCGTTAGTTTCGATCTTCGTCGCGGCGAGGTCCATGCTTTAGTCGGCGAAAACGGCGCCGGCAAATCGACACTGATGAAGGTACTGGGAGGAGTCTATCCGCACCCGCAGTACGGCGGTGAAATCTTCATCGACGGAAATGTGCAACAGTTTGGCGGCGTCCGCGATGCTGAGAAGGCTGGCATTGCCGTGATTTATCAGGAACTGTCGCTGGTCCGAGAAATGACCGTGGGCGAAAATATTTTCCTGGGCCGCGAACCTCGACGACTCGGTGTCATCCGCTGGCAAGAGCTTTATCGTCGGGCCGGCGCTTTGCTACATGATCTCCACCTTGCGATCGACCCGCATATTCCGATTCGCAGCCTGGGAATTGGACAACAGCAGTTGGTTGAGATTGCCAAGGCGCTATCTCATAACGCGAGTATCCTAGTCCTCGATGAACCCACGGCTGCTTTAACCGACAGCGAGGTTGAGACGCTGTTTGGCATTCTCCAAAAACTGCGCGCACGCGGTGTAGGAATGATTTACATATCACACAAGCTCGACGAGGTTTTTCGCATTAGTGACCGCATCACGGTTTTACGCGACGGGAAAACTGTAGGCACAAACGCGGCTAGAGAGTGGACAGAATCTAAAGTGATCGCCTGCATGGTGGGAAGGGAAGTGGGCGACATCTTTCCGACGGTTGACCATGTCAAGGGCGACGTCGTGTTTGAAGTGAACGGCATGACAGTTAACGATCCGTCCGTCGCCGGCAAAAGGTTGGTCGACAATGTGAACTTTGCCGTCAAACGCGGCGAGGTCCTTGGCATCGCGGGTTTGATGGGTGCGGGGCGCAGCGATTTGCTGATGGGGATCTTCGGCGCCCATGCCGGCGCCGTTTCGGGTGAGGTCAAAGTCGCGGGCCAACGTGTTCACATAAAGAGCCCAGCCGACGCAATCAAGCACGGAATAGGTTTTGTCACCGAAGACCGCAAGCGCTTCGGCCTCGTGTTGGACCAGACAATTCTTAACAACATGACCCTGGCAGGCTTGCGCCGGATTTCAGGACGATTTGTGACGAGCATCGACGCAGAGTCTGCCGCCGGAGAACGCGCGATGAACGACCTGCGTGTGAAAGCTGCATCTGTTTTCACGATTGCCGGCACATTGTCGGGCGGCAACCAGCAGAAAGTCGTTCTGGCGAAATGGCTGCTTACCAATCCGCGAGTTCTGTTTCTGGATGAGCCCACGCGGGGCATAGATGTCGGCGCCAAGCAGGAGATCTACGGCCAAATAAACGCTCTCGCCAAAACAGGACTGGCGATCGTCCTGGTCTCGTCAGAATTGCCCGAGGTGTTAGGACTTTCCGACCGAATCCTGGTCTTGCACGAAGGCAAACAGACCGGCGAATTTACTCGAGCCACGGCAACGCCGGAAGCCGTAATGGCGTGCGCGACTGGACACACGCGTCGAGCAGCGTGAGCACACTGACAGCGGCTTCGGCGGCCTTGATAGCGGGTTCTGGGGTCTTGATAGCGGCTTCGCCGCCTTCCGTGCGGAAAGGCTCTGCCTTTCCGGGCAACTATTTAATTGATAGAGGCTATGCCTCGGAGAATTCAAACGCAGGCGCAGCCTGATCGAAACATGTCTCGATCGGAAAGGCAGAGCCTTTCCGCACGGAATGCGGCAGAGCCGCAAATGCCCGCTAAGCGGCAAAGCCGCAAGACGTCTTGAGAGTCTTCCAATGAGCAATCACGTAGACGAGCCCAATGTAGATCGGCCGACGACGACGGCGGACTTCGTCGCGGAGGTCGATGCCGCCGAAGTCATCCCGCAAACAAAGATCGGGAAGTTCAAGATTTCTACCGACGTCCTTCGTGCCTATACGATGGTGTTTGCGCTAATCGCCATCTGGATCTTCTTCCACTATTCCACTGACCAGATTTTCCTCGATCCCAGAAACTTCTCAAACTTGATGCGGCAAACCGCAGTCACAGGTGTGCTCGCAGTGGGCATGCTGATGGTGATTGTTACCGGTCAGATTGATCTATCGGTCGGTTCCGTTGTTGGGTTAGCAGGTGGCATTGCAGCGATCGCGCAAGGCTGGATGGGCTGGGGGTTGGTGCCTTCCATCACTGCAGGCATCGCGGTTGCTCTCGTCATAGGCGCAGTGCATGGCACCTTGACTGCTTACATAAATATTCCTGCATTCATTGTCACGTTGGGAGGCTTGCTCGCCTGGCGAGGCGTAATACTTGGGCTGAGTAGAGGAGAAACGATTCCCATCAGGCTGCCGGCGTTCAAGGCAATTGGACAGGATTATGTTGGTCCAATGGTAGGTTGGGTGATTGCGGCGATCGCAGTTGCTGCAATCGTCTGGCTTAACTTATCGCGCAATCGTGCCCGAAAACGTCACGGCATCGAGGTACCAGGACTCAGCATGCTGTTACTGCGCATACTTGCCCCCGCACTCGCCGTCGTAGGTTTCATCTACATGATGAATTCCTATGAAATCGCCCCCGGCCGTTATGCAGGGATTCCCATCCCGGTAATAATTTTTCTGGCTATCGCCCTTGCGGGTGCTTTTCTGACGCAAAACACCACGTTTGGTCGTTATCTCTACGCGATTGGTGGGAATCCGGATGCGGCGCGACTTTCGGGCATTAACATTCGTCGCCACCTGCTCGCGGTGTTCTGCATCATGGGCGCGCTCTCCGGCGTAGCGGCGATAATTTATACGGCGCGCGTTGGCAGCGCATCGCCTGACGCGGGCCAGTTACTCGAGCTCGATGCGATCGCCGCATGCGTGATTGGCGGCACTAGCCTGATGGGCGGACGCGGTACCGTGTTTGGTGCGGTGCTGGGTGCGTTGATCATGGCGAGCCTCGATAACGGAATGTCTCTCAAGAACGTTGAGCCTTACATGCAGAACATTATTAAGGGAGCGATTCTGGTGGCTGCTGTAGGTCTCGACATGGCGGGTCGCAAGCGCGGTTGAATTTGGATCCCGGCAACCACTTCATGGATTACGCCGCCATCTTAGTGTTACGTGCGTTCGCCCATGTGACGCCAGCTTTGGTTTTAGCTCCGTAGGAGCCAAATGTTTATAGCCCCAATGGCATAGAAAATTCTTCGCTCCGTAGGAGCGAGACGTAAAAAACGACTAACATATCGCTCCTACGGAGCTGAAAATTTTGTGGGTAATTAAGCTATAAACATTGGGCTCCTACAGAGCCGACGGCGAATCTTCGAAATTAACCCATTATCGGGTTACTACGATAACCAACAGACAACGTGTCTCGTCCTCTTATCATGATCGTGATGTTATCAGCCTGTTCACCTTTGTTCGGGCAAGCAACCAACAGCCTCGCGCCAGGGGGGCCGGGACGCGACGCGCATTGGCCCAGTGCCGCCAAAAACGGTTTCGGCACTTCGAACACGCTCGCCTCGAAAATCTGGTTCACACTCAACAACGGCGTGATGACCGAAGCTTTTTACCCGAGGCTTGATGTTCCTAACTCGCAAATGCTCCAGCTAATCGTATGCGACAAACACGGTTGTCAGACTGAAGCAGAAGATATGAACCACGAAATGCGAATCGTTGACGCGCGTTCGCTTTCGTTTCAGCAAATCAATAAGCCTAAAGACGATTCCTATCGCATCACCAAGACCTACGCCACGGATCCTGAACGGGCCACAATTCTTATCCAAATAGACATTGCTTCCGCTGACGGTCGCAATATCTATGTCCATTACGATCCATCGCTGAATAACAGCGGCATGCATGACACTGGCTGGTCGAGCGCCGCTGGGTTGCTGGCTGATGACGGAAACGTGGCGTCGGCGTTGCTTGCCAGCAGTGGTTTTGCAGAAATGACAAACGGCTTCCTTGGAAGCAGCGATGGTTTGACGCGGCTAATACGAACCGGCGTTATGACGACTAAGTACCAGCGTGCAGAAAATGGAAACCTTGTGCAGGTCGCCAAGCTTAGCCGGCAAAGAAGCTTTACGCTCGCGCTTGGATTTGGGACCACACCTGAGCAGGCACTGGCAAACGCCAGAGCTTCGCTGGTCAAGGGCTTCAACCGAGTGCGTCTCGAATACGACGCCGGCTGGCATGCGTACCTTCGCTCCCTGAAGCGTGTCGCACCAGCTTATCAGCGGCAATTCAATATGTCCGCCATGGTCTTAAAGAGTCTGGAAGACAAGACGTTTCGCGGCGCGATGGCAGCTTCGCCTTCGATTCCATGGGGTGGCGGGCCAAACGCTAATGAGGCGACGGTCAGCGGTTATCATGCGGTCTGGTCGCGTGACCTTTACCACGTCAGTACTGCCTTTCTGGCCATGGGAGATCGGGCCACGGCGAATCGTGCCCTGGATTATCTCTTCACAGTGCAACAGAAGTCGGATGGTAGTTTCCCGCAAAACTCCTGGATTGATGGCCGGCCGATTGGTGGCGGATTACAAATGGACCAGGTGGCGTTTCCGCTTTTGCTCGCTTACCAATTAGACCGGAACGATCGTCCGACCTGGCTCAAACACATCAAGCCCGCCGCGGATTTCATTGTTCGCAACGGTCCTTCTACCGGACAGGAGCGTTGGGAGGAGGAGGCTGGGTATTCGCCTGCCACGATCGCAGCACAGATCGCAGGGCTGATTTGTGCAGCGCGCGCCGCGTCACTGAATGGCGATGCTGAGTCGGCGGCGACGTATCTTAAAAAGGCGCATGAATGGGAGGGTGATGTTGAGCGTTGGACTGTTACCAACAGCGGTCGTAACGCGAAGGGCAAATACTACCTCCGTATAACACAAGGCGATCCCGATGAATCGTTGAAGCTGGAGATAAATAGTGGTGGCGGAGTTTACGACCAGCGGGAAATTGTGGACGCGGGTTTTTTGGAACTGGTTCGGTTAGGAGTCAAGGAGCCGACTGACGCGACAATTCTTCAATCGCTGAGAGTGGTCGATGAGTTGATCAAGGTAAATACGTCAAACGGTCCCGCCTGGTATCGATACAACCACGATGCCTATGGCGAGCGCCGGGACGGCGGCGACTACGACGCTGGGACTGGGAAAGGCAGACTCTGGACATTGCTAACCGGCGAGAGAGGTGAATATGAGTTGGCCCGAGGGAATTTAAGCGGTGCGCGCAACAGTCTCAACGCGATGATGAAGTTTGCGAATGATGGGCTTATGATTCCTGAACAGGTCTGGGACCAACAGGAATCGCCGCGGACGGGACTTCGCTTTGGCGAAGGCACAGGCTCCGCGACTCCTCTGGCCTGGTCAATGGCGCAGTTTATTCGGCTCGCGTTGAATGTTCGCGCGCGGCGAAATCTTGAAACGCCCATACTTGTGCGCATGCGTTTTTCTCGACTTCCGTCAGGACACTAATGTCCAAAGAACAGCAAAAGATAGAACTTGTGTTTGCCGCTGATCTCGGCGGAACACACCTTCGCGCCGCCGCGATCGACGAAAAAGGGCACATCTACGCTCGGGTTAAAAAGCCCACTCCGCAATCGTCCAGACCCAATGAAATAGTTCGTGCACTTGTGGAAGCTGCGCACGAATGTGAAGAGCAGACCAGTGACCGCGGTGTAATTCGCGCAATCTCGGTGGCCGTGCCTGGTACGGTCGATGTAGACGAAGGCGTGGTCGTGAAAGCTCCAAACGTGCCGTGCCTTGACGGATTTCGCTTGGCGGCTGCGCTGGAAAGCGAACTTCACTTGCCGGCGATCATTGAGAACGACGCTAATGCTGCGGCTGTCGGAGAGATGTGGCAGGGCGCGGCGCGAGGCGTCAACACGATCATTTGCATAACGCTGGGAACGGGATTAGGAGGCGGGATTATCCTGAACGGCAAGTTATGGCGCGGCGTGGATAGTTCAGCGGCTGAGATTGGACACATGGGAGTCGATCCTTTTGGGGGCGTCGCGTGCACGTGCGGCAGCCGTGGCTGTTTGGAGGTCTATGCCTCAGCGACAGCCATCGTGCGCATGACGCGGGAAGCGCGGCCACGTTATCCGCATTCGGTACTTCATACCAGTGAAGACTTAACGGCCGAGAAGGTGTACCGCGCCGGTCTCGAAGGCGATGAACTTGCAGTCGAAGTGTTTCGTCGCATGGGCGTCTATCTGGGGATTGGCCTGGCCAATATGATAAATATTCTTAACCCGGAAATGATTGTCATAGGCGGCGGAGTGGTCAACGGTTGGGACTTGTTTGCGAAACACGCTTTGCAACAGGTTGCTGAGCGCGCTTTTCCGCTGCCGGCGGCGCGCGTCGAGATCAAGCGAGGCGAGTGTGGCGACGATGCGGGACTCCTGGGCGCCGCGAGGTTGGCGTTCACGAGACCGGCGTGACAACAGGCGCACAGAGTACAAGCTTTAGCTTGCGTCGTGGGTTTAAGGCCAGCTTACGCCGAGGGGAGCAGGAGTATATGGTCGCGAAGCGGCAAGCTGAAGGTTGTACTCTAAACACCTCTGAATCAACTATGCGCATACTTTTTCTGGCCATTATCATTTCGCTGCTGACCGCTCCTGCAGTCCTGGCTCAGGACATCACTGCGTTCGAGAAAATCGGCCCCGTGAGTAGCTTCGTCAAGACCGAGCGCGGAGTCATACTCACTTGCCGCGACAACTCCCAGGTGCAAGTATCCGTACTCGCCGCGGATCTCGTTCGCGTTCGCGCATCGTTTGCCAAACCCTTTCCGCCCAAAGACCATTCATGGGCCATTGCTAAGGACACGTGGGACGCTGTGCCTTGGACCGTTACGGAAACTGCCGACGCCGTGCTGCTTAGTACAGATGAAGTCGAAATTGTAGTACGTCGCTCGCCCTTGCTGATCGAATTTCGTGATGCAAAAACCCATGCACCTATTAATTCGGACGAGCAACCGATGGCCTATGACGCAAAGGGACTGCTGAAGGAGATGATGTTTGATCCGAACGCGGGACGCTTTGTGGCCGTATCGAAGAAGCTTGGTTTCGATGAACACTTCTATGGGCTTGGCGAAAAGGCGGCCCGGCTCGACAAGCGTCGAAACTCATTTATCAACTGGAACTCCGACACGCCCGGCTACACCGAAGGCAAGGATCCGATTTACCAAACGATCCCGTTCTACATCGGACTCCAGGGCGGCAGCGCCTATGGGATCTTCTTTGACAACAGCTATCGCAGCTATTTTGACTTTGGCAAATCCTCGCAACAGCGAGCATGGTTTGGCGCCGAAGGCGGGGAACTGAACTACTATTTTTTCTACGGGCCTTCTATCAAAAAGATTCTCGGCCGCTACGCGGACCTTACCGGCCACATGCCCATGCCCCCCTTGTGGGCACTCGGCAACCAGCAGAGCCGTTGGAGTTATTACCCGGATACGATGGTTGAAGAGGTTGTGAGGCAATATCGGCAACGTGACCTGCCGCTTGACGTGGTCCATCTCGACATCGATTACATGCAGGGCTATCGCGTTTTTACCTGGGACCCGAAGCGGTTTCCCAGTCCGAAAGCCCTGGCCGACAAACTTGGAAGACAGGGAGTGAAGTTAGTCACGATTGTCGATCCGGGGGTTAAACATCAACCCGTTTCAAAAAGTGCGGCCCGGGTAACCTCTGCGAACCCGGAGCTCGAGCCTCAGGACCAGCGCTATTACGTCTTCGATCAGGGGCTGGAGCGAAAATACTTTCAGTATCGCAAGAATGGCGATCTGTTTGTTCCCAGAGTCTGGCCCGGCGACAGCGTGTTTGTCGACTACACATTGCCCGAAGCTCGACGGTGGTGGGGCGAATTACATCGCTCCTATCTGGATCACGGCGTCGCCGGAGTTTGGACCGACGTGAACGAGCCCGCTGACTTCGTAGATCAGAGCGGGAAAAACCAAATCGATGTGGTCAGTTATGACGAAGGAGAAAAGTCGACGCACGCGAAAAACCGTAACGTGTTTGCTTTGCTGATGGCTAAGGCAACTTACGAAGGCCTGCAAAAGCTTCGCCCAGACAGTCGCCCTTATGTCATCACGCGCGCTGCCTACGCCGGCATCCAGCGTTACTCAACAATGTGGACCGGCGACACTACCAGCACCTGGGAAACATTGCAGCTTAGCATTCCGATGTTTACGTCGCTCGGTCTCTCGGGCGAACCTTTTGTCGGCAGCGACGTCGGTGGGTTTATCGGACGCGGTAACGGCGAACTGCTGACTCGTTCCTATCAGGTGAGTTTTCTGGCGCCCTTCTGTCGCAATCATAAAGTGATCGACGGTTACGATCAGGAACCCTGGCGGTTCGGAAAACACTACGAAGACATTATTCGCAAATACTTGAAGCTCCGCTATCAGTTGTTGCCGTTTCTCTATACTACCCTCGAGGAATCTCATCGCACCGGCGTGCCACTTTTCAGACCATTGCTGCTTAACTACCAGGACGACCTAAATACCTATAATCTCGATGATCAGTTCATGATTGGCAGCGATCTCCTGGTGGCCCCGGTGATGAAACCGGATCTCACGCGACGTTTGGTTTACCTGCCAAAGGGCGTTTGGTATGACTACTGGACCAACAGAAAATTTGAAGGGCCGGCGACGATAACTGTCGATGCGCCGCTCGACACAGTGCCGATGTTTGTGCGCGGAGGCGCCATTATTCCAAACGGCCCGGTGATGAATTACGTCGGGGAAAAGCCCGTCGATCCAATCACGTTCGGTATTTACCCTGACAGTAACGGTTCCGCCTCAACGACCCTTTATGAAGACGACGGGGTCAGCCCAGCCTATAAACAACAAAGTTTCCGTCGAACGAACGTCAACGTCGCGAGGGCAGGACCGGGTTACACCGTATCGTTGAGCGCTCCGACCGGCTCTTATAATCCAGGCCCTCGTAAATTCAACTTTGTGATTAAGGGCGAGGGAAGAGTCCCGAGGGTTCTGACAGTCGCAGACGACGGAACGTCGCGTAAATTGCCAATCAGATAGGGCCATCGCAAACTGCGCGGCCGTTTAGATCGGGCACTTGTGCCCGCCCGGGGGCGGACAAGTCCGCGCTCTAAACGAACGCTGATAGCCATGACGTCTTGAGTACCCAGGTTCAACTCAAACGACAAATCGGAATCCGGACCGCAACCGCCCTGGTTGTCGGTGAAGTAATAGCCGTCGGAATTTTCCTGACTCCGGCCGGAATGGCGAAATCTCTTGGCTCGCCGTTCTGGTTGCTGGTGGTGTGGGTCGTCATGGGAGCAATGGCGGCCGCGGGCGCCCTTTGTTACGGCGAGCTTGCGGCTCGTTACCCCGAGGCGGGAGGCGGTTATGTTTACCTCCGCGAAGCTTTCGGCAGGCCGCTGGCATTCCTGTACGGCTGGATGGCGTTGCTGGTAATGGATCCGGGCCTAACGGCAGCGCTGGCAGTTGGTTTGGCAAGTTACGCAGGTTACAGCTTGGGGCTTTCGCCGTTGGCTATCAAGGTAACAGCGATCGGAGTCATTATTTTTCTCGCAGTCGTTAACGTTCTGGGCGTTCGTCTCGGTGGCGGCTTGCTCCGCTGGCTGACGTTCCTCAAATTGGCCTTGCTTCTGTTTCTTATTCTGTGGGCGATTATCTTTAGACTCGGCGACTGGTCAAACTTCACCCCTTTTGTTTCCCAGCGTGCAGGCTCCACGCCTTTACTGGGAGCTTTAGCGGGCGGGATGGTTGCTGCGTTCTTTTCATTTGGAGGTTGGTGGGACGTTACGAAACTGGCGGGCGAAGTCCGAGAACCCGAAAGAACTCTGCCGAGGGCTTTGATCTATGGCGTTGGAATCGTCACGCTCGTTTACGTGTTAACCAGTGCGGTGTTTTTTTATCTTGTGACGCTTGAGACCGTGACGTCGGGTGAAACGTTTGCCGCGCAGGCGGGCGAAGTACTGTTTGGGAAAGCCGGCGCGCAGGTGTTTTCAGGGATTGTGATCGTAGCCATCCTCGGAAGTCTTGCCGCGCTAATCATGTCTGGGCCGCGCGTGTACTTCGCGATGGCCCGGGATGGATTATTCTTTCCCGCCGCGGCATCTCTTCATCCTCGATTCGGCACGCCGGCTCGTGCAATCGCGTTGCAGGCGTTGCTCGCTTCGATTCTAGTAGCACTGGGCAGCTTCAATCAGATCATCGGGTATTTTATTTTCGTGGTTGTGATCTTTATTGGATTAACGGTGGCGGGGCTGTTCCTTTTGCGACGCAAGAGTTCATCACAGCCGGGTTATTTGACTCCAGGCTATCCCGTCACACCGATCTTATTCCTCTTGCTTGTCGGCCTGTTGCTGTTTCTTCTTGGAACCGACAACCCCACGCAATCACTGCGGGGAGTTGGTGTAGTCGCTCTTGGCATTCCGGTATACTACGTTTTCTTTCGTCGTCGACTTCGCTGATCAATATGGGGGGCAGTACCCCGCCCGTAAGGATCACAATTCAGGGGCGCGCAGTTTCGGAGTTCAACCTTCAGCTTGGTTCTTTCGCAGCGACACAAGCTAAAGCTTGAACTTTGAACCCTAACGGTCGGGCTACCGCCAGGATAGGAATCATTCTCATGACTTGGATCAAAACAATTCCGCTTTCGGAAGCTGACGAAAAACTCCGCAACGCCATCGAAGCTCAGAAGGAGCTGTACCCAATTGAATACGCGGAGCCCATTCATCCCACGCCAGACGGCCAAACATCAGGCATCGTTGCATCCCACAGTTTGATCCCCGAAGCGCTCCATCATGCGTTCGCAACCTTTGGCGCGTTGATGTCGCCGGATTTGCCACTCACCAGACGACAACACGAGATGATTACTACGGTCGTTTCGGTCGCTAACCGCTGTCACTATTGAATCGAATCTCACGCAGAGTTTCTGCGTCGCGTGACACTGGATGACGGGTTGGTAAAGGCGCTTCAGGACGACTACCGGACGGCACCTATCTCAGAACAGGACCGGGTGATGCTGGACTTTGTGAACCAGTTGACGCGAGATGCCACGCTCATCAGCCGACAGGATCATGAGCGGCTGCGCGAGGTAGGGTTTGATGATCGGGGCATTCTCCAAATCACACTTATTGCATCGTGGTTTAACTACATCAACCGCGTCGCGGACGCCCTGGGTGTAGGTCGCGACTAACCGCTACTAACGTTACAGGGACACGGCGGTGCTTAAGTCGCAACCAAAAGGATTGCCGGCGTTGACCCGTAATGATCATTGGAAGCAACGAGAATGTAGATATTGCCGTGAGCAAAACATCGAAAGGCTTTAGCGTAGCCATCGTTAACCACGACTCAAACAAGTTGGAGGTCGTCGTTAAACCCATAAAGTCTTCGGCTGTGCCAGAAAGAGAGTGGGTTGATCTGGTTACCGGCGACACGATCAAAAGTGTTTCGAGGGATCGTTCGATTAATTTGACTATTGGTGGGAGTGGATTTCGAGCCCTTGAATTTCGCCAGGGTTCCGCAAAGGCAGTAGTGAAATCATCGCGGGGGCAATTTTGAATGGTTGAAGATCTATCCACATATCACGCGCCAATTGGCGATCTCTTCACAAAGGACGGCGCCAGCGACGATCAGTCGAAGTATCGCCTAACTGACGATCAGGTACAGTTTTATCAAGAGAATGGTTACCTCGCCGGGATCAAGGTGCTAAACGACGAACAGGTTGATGCGCTACGCAAGGAGTTAGCAGGACTAGTCGACCCGGACCACGCCGGTAATCACTTGTTCTATGAGTTCAATTCAAACGAATCGGCTGATCCCAAAAAGATTCTATTTCACGCGTTAGGTGCGTGGCGCATTACTCCAGGCTTCCATGACATTCTATGGAACCCTGCTTTTTGTATTCCGGCTTCTCAACTCCTTGGTGGACCAATTCGTCTGTGGCATGACCAGCTTTTTTACAAGCCTGCAGAGCATGGCGGGCTTGTGATCTGGCACCAGGACTATTCCTATTGGACCAGAACACAGCCCATGGCCCATCTTTCCTGCTGGATCGGTTTGGACGACTCAACGCGCGAGAATGGATGTGTGCATTATGTGCCGGGCAGTCATCGCTGGAATCTTCTGCCTCGTGAAGACTTCGCAAACGATATGGACACGATACAGGGCGTACTCACAGCCGAGCAGAAGAAGGAGTTTAAGCCCAAAGCTATCGAGTTGAAGAAAGGGGAATGTTCCTTTCATCACCCGTTGATGGTCCATGGCTCGTTTGAAAATCAAACTAATCAACCACGGAGGGCGTTGGTAATCAACGCCGTCCTCGACGGTGTTCGCTCTGTTTCTGATCAACCGTTGCTGGATGGCGTGCCGGCAATTCCGTCTGGCGAAAAGCTCGGTGGCCAATTCTTTCCGTTGTTATATGACCCGGGCAAAGGGGAAATCGAATAAGAGGTGAGCTTCAATAACGAATTCAGATAAATGGCGTTACAGAAAGGTCGAACGAACGGGTTCGCGAAGCGATTTATTCGGCTTCGCCGACTTTTTGTGCGAAGCCGATCCTTAGAGACCGGTATGAACTCACACCTAAGATGCTGGCACGTCGGCAACTGGTGCATCCACATAGGTCAGAAGTATGTGGAGTCTCCTTTTGAGGCACCGAGCAAAGATGTGGAGGTGCTCAACTACGCCCAACCTTTTATCGATGCTCTTCGTGCCATTCCATCTGCCGAAGTAATCTCGCAGCCGTCCTGGGAGCTCTACCACATGTCGCCGGAAGCTTTCGACGAAAGGCTCAAGTGGGCCACCACGATCATCTTTGCCGATGTGGAAACGAAATGCTTAATGCTGCATCCGGATTTCTTCCAGCGGGCTAAGTGGGGCGATGCCCCTATGGTGTTTCCCGACCGCTTTGACCTCCTGCGCGAGCGGATAGTTGGGGGCCGCCATTTTCATATGAACGGCGGATGGCTCAGCTTTTCCGGTGAGTTGGGGAAGGGAGGCTGGGGACGTTCGCGCTTCCACGATGCTCTGCCTGTTGAATGTTTGCCACACGACGATCTCGTCGAATCTACTGCTGGATATCCAGTTCGTTGTGCAAAGCCCGAGCACGCGGCCGTCAAGAATTTGGATTTGTCCACGATTCCGCCTCTGCTCGGCTTTAACGAAAGTCGAATGCGACCAGACTGTGAATGGATCGTTGAGATTGAGAACCAGGGGACATGGTACCCACTGTTGGCTGAGCGGCAGCTTGGCTCAGGTCGCGTGACCTGTTGGATGTCCGGGGCGAGTCCCCACTGGGGCATCAACTTTATGAAGTGGGATTCTTATAAACAGTTTTGGCTGCAGGTTTTTGCCCGTGTCAAAAGATAACTATTTACCACGTGGTGCCTTTAACCTATCGGCGACAAATTGAAGTGTGTCCGACAACTCAGGACTCTTATGACCTTTAACATCTTCGACTGGCTGATACTGGTTGTATATCTCCTCCTAACGCTGGCCGTTGGATTCTGGGTGAAGCGTTATGTGGAAGATCTGAGCGGTTACCTCGTGGCTGGTCGAAGAATTAAGGTCTTCCTGGGAGTAGCCACTTTTGCTGCTACCGAGATCGGGACGATCACCTTCATGTACTTTGGTGAACTGGGTTACGTCTCGGGCTTCTCGTGTTTTGTGATTGGCTTGCTTGCCATGCTTGCCTACATGTTTGTTGGCAAGACTGGTTTTGTAATCATGGCGTTGCGGCGCCATCAGGTGATGACAATCCCTGAGTTTTACGAACTTCGTTACAGCCGCACGGTTCGTTTGTTGGGTGGCATCATTCTGTTTGTGGGTGGCGTGCTCAACATGGGCATCTTTCTAAAATTCGATGGAATTTTTCTCTCGGAAGTTATTGGGTTCGGCCCTCAGGCAGTGGCAGTAATCATGGTGATAATGGTCGTGATAGTTATCGCTTACACGATCCTCGGGGGGATGTTCTCGGTGGCTGTAACAGACTTCATACAGTTTGTCATTCTCTCGATGGGTATGTTGGTGGCGACTGTTGCTGTTCTCGTGAACGTCGATCTCACACGGATGTCGACCGTCGTTGCCGAGCAGTATGGCGAAGCCGGGGTCAACCCGCTGGTGAACCAGCGGTTTGGTTGGATGTTCATCGTTTGGATCCTGGTCAGTAGTGTCGCGGCGGGTGCACTCTGGCAACCAGGTGCGTCCAAGGCGTTGGCATCCGAGAGCCCGGAGGTAGCAAGAAAAGTTTTCCTCTATACGAGTCTGACGTTTGCCGGACGCGCCATGGTCCCCATGTTTTGGGGCGTGGCAGCGTTGGCGTATTTCGGGCCGGGAGAATCAACGACCGCAGCAATGCCGAAGCTTCTCGGGAGGGTCACTCCTCACGGATTTCTAGGTTTACTTGTAGCAGGAATGCTGGCCGCGTCGATGTCGACGTATAGCGCCTACCTGCTGGCCTGGAGTTCAGTGGCCACCAGGGACGTCATCGCGTGTTTGCGTCCAACGAACTTTGGCGAGCGGACTACCATCTGGTTGACGAGACTGCTCGCCGCATTAATTGGAACGTTTCTTTTGATCTTTGGCCTTTGGTATCAAATTCCGGATACAGCTTTTCAGTATCTCTATATCACTGGCGCGATGTATACGGCAGGCGCTCTGGGATGTGTGGCGGCGGGCGTGTATTGGAAGAAGGCTAATAAAGTGGGTGCTTACTGCTCACTGATTCTCGGAGCCTTGGCGCCGGCAGGGTTTTTGATCCTTGAAAAGTCGCGAGGCTCGCTGCCCGGCTGGTTGGAATTCATTACAGACGTTAACGTATCCGGCATGCTGAGTTTTCTTTTGGCGTTTGCCGGAATGATCATTGGGTCGCTGCTCACGCAAAAGAGCCATCCGCCAATTAATCTTCGCCCGCAGGAGACGATATGAACACCGGCGCACTTTTATGGATTATTATATTCGCCATCTCCGCAGCTATCTTTTTTATCGTCGCAGCCGTCGTTTCCGTCAGGGGCGTCAGTGATCTCAAAGATCTACTCAGATCGAAGCGTGACCATCCATAGGCGAACAAGAGTGGCAGCGCGGCCGTAGTCAAACCTCCGGCGGTATCTCTAGCGTTTGTCGGGCAAAACTTGTAACGCAAACTGTTAGTTTGCGGACGGTTGGATTACGCGGAGCCTCGTCTCTAATGCACCATCCGCAAACTAACAGTTTGCGTTACGGCGTCTGTCCTTACTACGGCTCCAACTAGGCTTCGTAAGTCATAATAAACTCCAGGAATTTCGATACCTCGATCATGTCCTTACCTGTGAATCTGATGCTGTGCGCATCTATTGAGAGGAGCAATTAAGCGCGCCTCACCGTAAACGTAGCCGAGCCGCCTGCCTGAGATATTCCATGAGC
>DASQKG010000217.1:0-17941 GCA_035630655.1 Pyrinomonadaceae bacterium | reverse complement strand
CGTTGGAGTCGGTTTTGGTTTCAGCACGGGCGGTGGTGGCGGCTCACCCAGTGATGGGGCGATGCGGTCAATTGGCGCTGCAGGTCTCTGCGCAGGTGTCGGAGTTGGCGTAGGAGTCGGGGTAGATGTCGCGGTTCGGTTGACCGTTGTTTGGGAGGTGCGCGGCGGCGTCTGTACCGCACGCGGAGTTGGCGTCGGCGTCGGCTGTGTCATTGCGCTGCTGCGTCTGGGTCGCGAGTTCTGGCTGCGTGCTGCCAGCACGAGGGTGGATCCAAATAGAAAAACGCCGGCGACAACCGTTATCACGGTTGTAAAATTTCGATGTCTTCGGCCCACCAATAGGCCATTATTCTTACCTGTATATTGACCTTTAATCATCGTAGGTAATCAAGCTGAATAAAACCCTTAACAGATACCGCTAATCAGGGAGTGGTCAACCGCGATAAGTTTAACCTTTCAAGCCGACTCGCGCTAACTCTCCAGACGAGTTATAGGCGTGCGCAGACCCGCAATGCGGCGCACCTTAAGAAGATGTTTGGGAGAGTGAATGCGTTGGCTGCAGCCTGCTTTTGTAGGTTGAACTGTAGGGGCGTCCCTCCGTGGGCCCCGAGTCGCGCGAAAGAGGCGAGCAACTATCTCGTCAACAAAAGGAAGCAACCGTCGCGGTAATGAAGAGGGGCGGCCACGGAGTGCCGCCCCTACAATGTCGAAGTTAGGAGATCAACTTATCGAGAACCCGGAATCGCGTAATAACCTTCCTTTGATCTGACGAACAGTCGCGGCAGCCCACGTGGCGGTGTCACCTTCACTTTGATTTTTCGCCACTTCCCGTCGTTGTTGAAGTTAGACGGTTTGTAGCCAATCGAATATTGGTGCCGCAGCTCGAGCGCAATCTGCTCAAAGATGTCGTCCATCTCGGCTGCGCTTCGAGGGAAGAATGCCTTACCGCCGGAAACACTCGCCAGCTCGTCGAGGATGCCCTGGCCTTCCATGCCCAATGAACTCCCGGCGTCGCCGCCGCTAAGTATGCCGACGCCGTAAAGGACCACGTCTGATTCTTTCAGCAGCCGGCGCAGCTCGTTAAATGTGTAACGCGAATTATTATCCTGACCGTCGCTAATCAGGAGCAGCGCACGTTTCGGATGCGTGCCCCGCTGAACCTTCTCGACGCCCAGATAACAAGCGTCGTAAAGCGCGGTATTGTTTCGCGTCTGCACGAACGTCAGTTTGTCGAGGACGGAATTACCATCGCGCGTTTTATCCAAAAGCAGCTGCGCGCGGGAATTGAAAGCGATTAGGAAGTACTCATCGGAGTTATGACTGGTTTGGATGAACTTCGACAGAGCATCGCGCGCGCGCTTAATCTTATCGCCACCCATCGAGCCTGAAACGTCGAAGATCACGCCAACCGAGACGGGCGAGTCGTCGTCGCTAAAGAAAGTTATTTCCTGCGGCTTTTTCTCGTCGAGTACTGTAAACGCGCCTTTATTCAAACCGGATACGAAGCGACCGTATGTGTCGGTTACGGTAACCGTCAACGTAATCAAGTCGGTATTGGTGATCACCACGCCCTTGTCGATTTCGCCGGCCAGCTTTTTCTGCGCGTCAGCCGGTGCATCGTCTTTCGGAGGCGTGGGCTCGGCGGTTGGTCTTGCTTCGCCATCGGCCCTTGGCTGAGCAGTCGCCACGATTGAAGTCGTGGACAGGACAAAAATGATTGCCAGGCAGGCGAAGTAGACAGGAAATAGGGAAGGAATGGGGGTGCTGATCTTAACGGCGCGTACAGAAGGTAAGTTCATGTGACCCTCGCGTTCTCGCAAGCGTTCGACCCGGATTGTACTGACTAAGAAAAGGGGCTGTAAACCAAAGATGCTTCGAACACCATCAGTGATGCCCGCGCTTCGGTTTGTTTCTTAATCTACTTTCAGGAATGGCGGACGTGGGGAAACTTGGCCGTCGTTACTTCCATTCAGATTGTTTCAATGACTGGGATTGTAGGACAGGCAGGGGCTCAGGTAAAGCCAAAAGGGTGAGCGCCCCGAATCGACCACTACAGTTCAAGCCTGATCGGTTCCTGGAGCCGTCAAGGTGAACTGACCAGAAACACATCCCATGCCCATCTCCCTACCTGCGCACCTCCCGCATCTCGAACTTTTGCTCGATAGCGAAACTGGTTGCCATACTGGTCAGTCTTCTTGGACTCCTTGTATTCAAGCGAGATCGAATCGACATTGAGTGAAGCTAATGGGCAACAGGGATACAGAATTGTATCAACGCAAGAAAGAGGCAGGCCGCTACCAGGATCTGTACATGTATCATTCACGGAACCAATAATACGGCAGGAACCAGTGGAATCAGTACAACCGACAAAAACCGGCGATGGTCGATTTGGGTTTTCATTACATGTCCGATCACACGTATAAGTGCCCAGTTTGACATAGGAGCAATTGCCGTCGGTGCAGCACACATCAGGCTTAGGCAATCCTACCGTTCTTGAGTAATTGAAATGACTGCGCCACAAAAACTTTACCGGCGAGAAGTTCGCCGGTAAGAAAGAAGAAACGGATAGACGAGATGATTCTGGTATCTCTTTGGGCGGGGGACTGCAGTTTTTATTGAGGCTGAGCTTCTTATGAATATTGACAGGAGTCCCACCTGTATCCAAGAAACCCGTGCCATCGCCAAAATTTAATACTTGGAATATTATCTCGATAATCTTCGGTTCAGGTCTGCCTTCTTTCTCTCTTAAATGATCCCAGCCTTTAGCGCTGCTTTCGGGAATCTTAAAAACGTGTGTCTTCCCGGGTTGGATCGGAACGTCGTCAGAATTCGGAACAGTCGAAAACTCCATCAACTCCACTCTACCGTATCTAAGCCAAAACCCTACTTTGCTCCCGAGGAGACCCTTGACTTCTGGGAGCGTCACATACAAAGACAGGAAGTAAACTGGCTTTTCAGAAGTATTAGTTACCTCAACCTCTAAATCGTGTACCCACTTCTTACTATTCACGTTCTTTACTTTGATCTTCAGAGGTACACGATTGGGAATACCAATTCCGAGCTTTTTCTCCAGTCCTGGAGATACATTTTCTACTCCTGGCTTAGCAGGTTCTTGATCCGCTGCTTTGCTCGATGCTGTTTTGATTGAGATCAACAAACCGACGATTAGGGCGACCCCGATTCCGATCGCCGTCATCTTGATGGTGTTCGAGTGAGACAAAAACTTTTCAGGATACATCGTGACTCCTTCCGACAGGGTTTGAGAAGGGCTGTCTCTTAGGTAAGCCCAGATGAACAGCCTGGGAGGTCGGACCGGTGACTACGCCGTCACCTTGGAAAAAGTGATTTTCCGGTGAATCTTAACAGGAGTTCCGCCAGCGTCGTTAAAACCAGTGCCGTCACCAAAGTTTAGGCTCTGGAATATCAAGTGGATGCGCTTAGGTTCGGGCTTTCCCTCCCTTTCTTTTAAGGAATCCCATCCTTTGGCAATGCCTTCCGGAATCTTGAAAATATACTTTTCGCCCGACTGCAGCGGTTCATCATCAGATTGGATCGGCGTTGAAAAATCGATCAATTGTCCCCTGCCATAGGTCAAAACGAATCCTATCTTATGACCGCTTGAGCCTGTAATTTCGGGAAGAGTGATTCCAAAACCTAAAAAATAAATCGCCCTCTCGGAAGTATTAGTTACTTCGACCTCCAGATCGTGAACCCACCTCTTACTATTTAGATTCCTTATTTTGACTTTCAAAGGTAGGTGCGAAGGGATATTACTTAGTAATTTTTTCTCTTGCCCTGGAGGTACCGTCTCGATCCCTGGCGCAGCCGGCTCTTGTTCCGGGGATTGACTCGATGCTGTTCCGATGAAATTAGACAACGTACTGAGGACTAAGATCGTGATGCCGGTAGCCGTTAAGCGAAATATGTGTTTGTGGAAGAAAGATCTTTGAGAGTTCATAACAAGCTCCTTGAGGTGAGTGAAAGTGAGAGTAGCCTGTTTCGCAAACCGAGGGACTTGCGGAGATTAGCACTGCGGTTCCACAAGCGCAAGCAAATCATGACGCATAGATCAACATAAATGCAGAGTCTTTAGAGGAGAGGTAGATGCAAAAAACTTGGCAAGTCAATCTCGATCCTGAACCTGTGCTGTCACTTCTTTATCCCGCGCTCGACCGCGAAGAGTTGCCATTCACCCGGAACGCCGTTCAACCGGTGAGCACCCCGCTCTTCGAATGTAATTCCTGATCCGGCCACCAAATCCTTGACCGTGCTGGACACCAAAACTTCGTTCGGACCAGCTTTGTCTGCTACCTGTGCGCCAATCTCCGCGGCTATTCCACCGACCTTCCCATCTACCATGTCACACTCTCCGGTGTGCAGCCCGGCCCGCATATAGATGCCCAGGCGCGAGGCGTATTCGCTGATAGCGGTGGCACATCGGATTGCGCGCGCGGGCCCATCGAAGATTGCCAGAGGGCGATCGCCATCCATATCTATGTCGCGTCCTCTGAACCATTCGATCTCTTTGTGAGCGTGCGTCCTCAGACGATCGACGAGCTTACCCCAACCCTCTTGTTCCTGTTCTTTCGAGCTGACTATTTGCATGAAGAGGACGGTTGCCAACACCCGATCAGGCTCCAGCGTGTGGCGCACACCGGTCAGGAATTCTTCCACTTCATCGAGAATGCCATCCTGATCACCGACGAAAGGAAGATGATCGCTACCCGGCAATTCAACATACCTGGCGCCGGGAATTCTCTCCGCTACGTAACGACCCTCGTCCACTTTCAGGCACTGGTCGTCTTTGCGGTGAATCACCAAAGTCGGAACGCGAATTGACGGCAACACCGGTCGCACATCTATCTCAGCGTTCATCTGCGTTAACGCCAGCGCTGCGCCCGGACTCGCGCCCATCCGCAGATAGGTGGCCCACCACTGCCGAAACTGGGGATCGCCGGCCACGGTCGGTGCGCGCTCTTCCAGGCCAACAGGCCCGCCCCAGTGGTCGCGAATCTCCTCAAAAAACTCTTGACGATGTTCCGGGGTGGGAGCCCAGGGATAGTCGTCATCGCGAATCCGCTTGGCGTAGGTTCCGATCATGACGAGGGCCAGAGTCTTCTCAGGGTAAGTGGCGGCGAAGAGACTGCACATTGGACCACCCTCTGACACTCCGCAGAGCGCTGCCCGTTCAGAGCCAACCGCATCCATGACCGCGCGGACGTCGTCCATGCGTTGCTCTAACGTAGGCAGCTCATTGATAGGCACACGGTCGGATAGACCCGTACCACGTTTGTCGAAAAGGATAAGACGTGCGAAGGAGGCGAGGCGCAAAAGGAACCGCGCAAAACTGGGCTCACGCCAGAAGTACTCGAGATGAGAAACCCATCCCATTACGAAAACCAGGTCGAGCGGAGCGTCCCCAATAACCTGATAGGCGATATTTACGTCGCCGCTTCTGGCGTACATCGTCTCAGGCGGGCGCTCAAGCTCGTAACGCTGCGCGGTTGAAAGCTCACGCGTTGAGCCTGAAGGCAGATCAATGACTGGCGGCCGCTTCTCAACAGTTAGCCCTGTCGTGTTGTCACTTATTTCTTCATGGATAACGATCTTTGAGCGGGTGTGCTCGTGAATTAAGAAATCTTCATGCTGGTCCTGTACTTCACTGACATCACCTGCAAAGCGATAACCGCGTTTCGGCACGGTCTCGATCAGCTTCGCAGCCCCTGTATCCAGCACTTTCCTCAGAGTCGAAATATTCTGCGCGAGATTGTTCTCTTCCACGAAGCTGTCAGGCCAGACCTGCTTCATCAGCTCCTCTTTGTTGAGCACGTGGCCGCAGTTTTCCACCATAAACAACAACAGGTCAAAAGCCTTCGGCGTCAGCGGCACAGCTCCTTTTTCGTTGAACAAAACACGTTCGGTTACGTCTATCCGAAAGACGCCAAATACATAGAAGCGCTTGGCTTGAGCTTTCCTCATAGGCTTTCAGAAATCTTTGAAAACATTCTCAGGGAAACTTCAGATTTCCCTAAATACTCCTGTCGTGCATGGAGGTATCGTGCATCGCGGTAGGCCAGAGCCCGCAGTTAAAAGAAAGTCAAAAAGATTCACTGCCTGCTGCGCGCTTATCTTAATCCGAAATCCATTAGCTGGAAACATCTGGAAAGACCGGGACGATGCAAAAAACAACCGAAATCACCATTGAGACAGAACGGATTTTATTCGTAAGTCACCGCCATGATCGGGCAAGTCTCTGGTGTCACCATTGTTCCAGCAACGCGCCAATCGTGACCGTCGACGAAGCAGCGGCAGCAACTTCCAGGACGCCCATGGAGATTTTCAGGTTGCTGGAAGCCGGCCGGCTGCACTTCGCCGTTTCTCCAGAAGGTCGACATTTCATTTGTCCCAACTCTCTTGCGCTGGAAAGGGCGACAGATGTTGTTGAGGGCGCCGGAAATTCATTCAACAAATTGACTTAAAAATAAGGAGTTCGCATAAATGAAAATCACAGCATATGCAGCAATTTTTGCATTACTTTTAATCAGCCTGGCCACACCCTGGTCCATGAAGGCCCGTGTAGCCGGGCTTACCGCCCTGGGCTCTTACAAGGTTGTACTGGAAGACGGCTTCGCAAAGCAGCTCGAGTTTAACGCCACTGGAGACGAGCAAGGCGCCGCTTCGGGCCAGATGACCTTAAGAGACGAAGCTAAGGTCGTGGACCTGGATCCCGATAGCGAAGAGCGTTCTGAGGAATCGCCATCAGAATTCCACATGACCGCCGACCTTGATTCTTTAAAGATCGAGAACAATAGGGCGTTAGTGGGAGGAACTGTTCGGGAGTCCAGCCATCCCAGCTACGTCGGCAAATGGGTTCAGTTGGTTGTGGAAGATAACGGTGATGGCGGAGAGGTTCCCGACAAACTGACGTGGCGCTTTTGTCAGCCGGAGCCGGGTGGATGGATCCCTCAGGATGCCGAAGATCCGCGGGACGAGGGGGCGTGGTGGCGCTGGTGGGCCACAGATGCGGAACGGGAGGACGATAAAGGGGTGCAGTCCACGAATATTATTCCCGGTACCAGACAGGGTTGTGCAACCTTTTCGCTCTCGACTTATGACTTTCCGGAGGCAAAAGGCGAAGGCCAAATTCAAGTTCTGCCGTAAAACGACGCCGCCCGTTGTCGGTAGGCGCCGTTGTTTTTCTCGGTTCGCGTCATTGACCGATATCAAGCAGCAGTAAGGTTATCGCGCGCAAAGCAAATCTCTCTATTCGTTCCGAGTGGGCGAATAGAGAGATTTCGTTTTAGAAAGGGGTTTCACGCACTTAGTAAAACGGATCTGCATCCTGACAGATCCGCTTAAGTTTTAGAGTCTTGGGTCTCAGTTGTTCCATCGCAAGCAGGTGGTGCGGACCCTCACCAGGACGTATCAGGAACTTTCGGATCGAGTCATCGTGTAATGCAAGTGCCAATGCGCCGGTCAACTGTCCCGCAAGGCGCATGTTATACTTTCGCGCTAAATTGAACTGCATTCTTAATCTATGGCTGAGTTTATATGTCGACTGGGAACGCCAGCGGGCGAGGTTGTAACGCGTACCGTTGAAGCGCCGGGCGTCCACGAAGCACGCGCGCGTCTTGAGCGTGAGGGCTTCAGAGTTTTCAATGTTACGCCACCAAAAACAACTGGAGTTACCGCCTTAACGCGGCTCGGCGGCCGTGGCGGTCAACCGCGTGTAAAAGCAAACGACTTCCTCCTCTTCAACCAGCAACTTGCAGCGTTGGTCCGCGCCGGCATCCCTATTCTCCAGGCCATCGCTATGCTTCGTAAACGCGCTGCATCCGCCCGTCTGCGCGCGGTATTAGGTGACGTTGAAGAGCAGATTCGCGGGGGGGCTGCGTTGTCTCAGGCGTTTGCCGCGCAGGGAAATATCTTCCCCAGAATCTATACAGCTTCCATTTTGGCTGGCGAACGTTCGGGCGCGCTCGATGAAGTCTTGCTTCGTTATGTCACTTACATGCGACGCAACGTAGCGTTGCGCAGAAAGATTCGCGGAGCTCTCGCCTATCCACTCTTTCTGCTGTTTGCGTCGGCCTGCATGGTGATGTTCCTGACAGTCTACGTTGTACCCAAAATGGCGGATTTGTTTACCGGATTCGGCAATGAACTGCCAACGGTCACACAGATCGTAGTAGGCCTTTCAACCTGGTTGTCGGCGAACATCTTTTGGTTTGCACCAGTATTCATAGGTGGAACGGTGGCCCTGGTTATCTGGTCCCGCACCACCTCCGGTCGTATGAAGGTCGACGCATTTCTATTAAAAATCCCGCTGGTCGGAAATTTGGTGATTCAACTTTCGGTGGCCCAGGCCACCCGCTCATTGGCGACGTTGCTTGCGGGCGGTATCACCCTCGTTGAATCGTGGGAGATCGCCGCGGAGTCGATCACGAACCGGGAATTGCGCCGCCGCAGTTCGTCCATCCTGCCGATGATTCGGGAAGGACGGACTTTCACGGAAAGTCTTGAAGCGGCCAATTGGATGCCGCTGCTGGCCGTCGACATGGTTGGAATTGGTGAGCGCTCAGGCAGTTTGCGCGAGATGCTCGACGAGGTGGCGGTCTTCTACGATGCGGAATCAGAGGTGCGGCTTGAGCAGTTGACGACCACGCTTGAGCCTGCGATTCTTGTGGTAATGGGTGGAGTTGTGGTCACGATTTTGTTGGCTATTTATCTGCCTATTATTCAATCAATTTCCGGCGCCTCGGGAATTACCGGCCATCGATAGGCCGCGCATGTAACGCAGATCGGGGCAGTAGCCCGACCGTTAGGGAGGGCGATTACGTTGCGTTACGACGCCCTTCCTAACGGTCGGGCCAATGCCCCGGATGGGATTTGAATGAAACAGTTGACTGAAAATCCTGCACAGACCCCCCTAACGCAAGAGCCCTTCAAGCGTGACGCGACGGTTATTGACACGCCGTTGGCGGCCGGCGAACACGATCCACCCGAAGTGCGTGCGGCAAAGGACCTCGCGCGCCGCTATCGTCTGCAGTTTGTTGAATTGCTACCCGCCGATCAGGAATCGCCGATCGATTACGAGATCTTTCAGGAGATTCCGGTCGACCTGATGGTGCGTCATCAGTTTTTGCCGCTCAAACGAGATGAAAAGGGAATGCATCTCGCGATGGCGGATCCGAGTGACCTGGAACGTTTAGACGAACTCTCGAGTGCGCTGCGCGCGCGGATCGTTCCCTATGTCGCGACTGCCGGGGCAATTGAAGTGATCCTGCGCCGCGGAGATGCGACCCAACGAGTATTGCAGGAAGCTGCATCGGGTTTTCGTATCTCGCTGGTGAGGGAAACCGAAACGGGCGAAGAAGTGCTTGACCTCGATAGGTTGGCCACTGACTCCGAGATGTCGCCAATTATCAAACTGGTCGACACGATCATCTACAACGCGATGGAGTCGCGCGCGTCAGACATTCACATTGAAACGCGCGACACGGAGGTGCAGGTCAAATATCGAATTGACGGGGCGCTTTATGCGAAAGTCGATCCCATAGATCTTGCTTACCATCAGACATTGATCTCGCGCATCAAGGTGATGTCTGAACTCGACATCGCCGAGCGACGCGTGCCGCAGGATGGCCGCTTCCGTGTTCGTTACAAAGGACGCAATGTAGATTTCCGTGTATCGATCATGCCCACGATCCATGGCGAGGATGCCGTCATACGTATTCTCGACAAGGAACAGATCAACGAAGAGTTCAAAAACCTGAATCTGGATGTGGTTGGATTTGCCGAAGAAGACCTGCGTAAGTTTCGTCACTACATCGCGGAGCCCTACGGCATGGTGCTCGTTACCGGGCCTACTGGTTCAGGGAAAACCACTACGCTCTACGCAGCGCTCAACGAGATACGAAACGAAGAGGACAAAATTGTCACGATCGAAGATCCGGTCGAGTATCAGTTGCATGGCATCACTCAAATTCCAGTGAACGAGAAAAAGGGCCTTACGTTCGATCGAGGTCTACGTTCAATCCTGCGTCACGATCCCGACAAGATCATGGTCGGTGAAATCCGGGACACTGAAACGGCCCAGATCGCAATTCAGTCTGCACTAACCGGCCACCTGGTATTCACCACGGTCCACGCCAACAACGTGATCGATGTAATTGGACGATTTCTCAACATGGGTGTAGAACCCTACAACTTCGTTTCGTCTCTAAACTGTGTACTTGCGCAACGACTGATTCGGATGCTCTGTCCCTACTGCAAGCGTCAATATCACGCCAGGGAGGAAGAGCTACACGAGTCAGGCCTTAGAGTAGAAGAGCATCGGGAAACTCCTTTTTATCTAAACGTCGGTTGCGACGCCTGTAATCACACCGGCTATCGAGGTCGAACTGCTATTCATGAACTCCTGGATCTCTCCGACAATATTCGAGAGATGATCGTTGAGCGGCGTCCGGGTTCAGAAGTGCGCCGAGCGGCCGAGGCTGAAGGATTAAGGAGCCTGCGGGATTCGGCGCTGAAAAAGGTATTTGCGGGTGTTTCAACGCTGCATGAGATCAACCGCGTAACTTTCGTTGAAGAGATTAAGGCCGGCGCACGCTAGCACGCGGGTAAGTAAGACAGACATTCCTGTCTGTCGGCCATACCTCAGCTCAACGGTAGACAGGCACGAATGTCTATCCTACTTTGCGCAAGGGCTTTAAAGGAACTGGGGTTTTTCCAGCGCGTGTAAAGCAAATGAATTGCGACGATTTGCATCTTATCCACCTTAGCGGCATTATTAGCCCACGTATAGTCGGGCACCTCTACCAAGAGAGAAAAAAATGAGAATTAAAACCCAATCTCGCGTCCTCCTTTCATTGCTGCTCACCTTCAGTATTTTGGTGGTGCCAATAACGGCGCTGGCTAAGAAAGGTGAGAAGAATTTCAAACAGGGAATGCGCCACGAAGCTGCGCAGCAATGGGAAAAAGCCGCCCAGGAGTTTACCCTCGCGGTCGCTGCCGACCCGGCCAACGTGGAGTATCAACTCCATTTTAGAAGGGCGTGTTTCAATGCTTCGCAGTCGTACATGCAACAGGGTCGCACGCTGGCGGAACAGCGCGATTTCGTGGGGGCTTATAACGCCTTCAGGCAGGCCTATGGTTACGATCCTGTAAATGAATTGGCGGTCTCGGAAATGGAGCGCATGCTGCGTCTTCAAGCCGTCAAAGAAGGACGAAGCGGAGCCACCGGAACAAAGATTGGCGAAGTCCAGGATGGGACCGTCAACCCGGCCACTGCTCAGGAGGCCGGCGTGACGGGGTCTACGCGAACTGAGCAGATGCGCGTCATCAGTTATAAAGGTGACTTAAAGGATTTCATTCGCAGCCTTTCTGACCAACTCGGTCTCAACGTCATCTTCGACCGTCAATCGTTTGTTCAACCCAGAACGATAGACATCAATCTGAAAGAGGTCACCACTTCACAAGCGCTCGACTACATCTTTCTACAGGAAAGTTTGTTTTTCCAAAAACTCAGCCGCAAAACGATTCTGGTCGCCGATCAAACGCGTCGTCCTCAATATCAACAACTTGTTCTGCGTACTTTCTACCTGGCAAACAGTGAACCGGAAAAAGTGAAGAGTCTTGTCAGCCAGGCTATCCCTGCTTCCGTGGGACGGCCGCAAACCATCGTGGTTGCCGACAAGGATACGAACAGTTTGACCGTGCGCGATACCGCGGAAAATGTTCGCTTGATTGGCGAGTTGATCAAGAGCATCGACAAAGACCGCGCTGAAGTTGTGATGGATGTGAATATCTACGAAGTTTCGAAATCAAATTTCCTGCAGTTTGGAAATCAGGTCGGCACGCCTGGATCCAATGGCGTGTTTAGTATTGGCGGCAGCCCAGGATTTTCGCTACTTACTGATAACGCTGTAACTACTAGCCGTACGGCGGACGCCATAACGCGTGGAGTTAACGTAGCCGGCCTGGTCGGCGGAATTCCTACGGCGCTGGCCGCGGCCCTCGTGATTCCGCCTTCGGTTCTGACTGCTTTCAATAGCAAGAACAACACGAAGCTTATTGCCTCGACCCAGGTGCATGCCTTCAATGGTGAGGAATCAACCGCGCGTATTGGTCAACGTGTACCTGTGCAAACCGCGCAGGCTTATCCTTTTGGGGTTCAAACCGGCCAGCCGCAGACCGGAAGTACTTTTCCCAGCGGCGGCTTTCCGGTCATCAACTACGAGCCAACCGGACTGACGTTGAAATTCACGCCTCAGGTATTTCCGAATCAGGATGTGCAGGTAAAGATGTCGATCGAATCGAAAGATGTTCTGGGAGCGAGTACTCTTACGCCCACCTTCACCGAGCGGACTATTACCGGAACAGCGCGAGTCCAAAACAACAAGACGATGATGCTCGCCAGCGTGGCCCAGGATGTTCAGTCGGACGGACGCCAGGGCTTGCCGATACTTGGTCTGATTCCGGTTTTGGGACGTTTCTTTACATCGCCCACCAAGGACAATCGGCGCATTGACATCGTAATCGCCGTCACGCCGCGGGTGCTTCGTGCGCCAGCCGTCACGCCACGTGACGAAGAGATGCGTCCGAGCGGAACTCTGCAGTCGCCCACTACGGGCACGCTCGAAGCGATGCTGCGTGAAGTTGATCGCGAGGACCAGTTAGCCGCGGCAGAGGCGGCAAAACAGAACGCGATCGCGAAGGCGCGAACGGCGACCACCGAACCGGTCTGGACACTCCACACCAACGCTGAATCGAAGCAAGCCGCCGCAACCAGCACGGCCAACAATCCGACGCCGGTTAGCAACACGACTGTAAGTAAGGATGTGACTACAGCCGTTCAGCCGTTGCCGAGTGCAGTGCAGACATCCGCAAAGGACGCAACCGAGACTGAAGAGTCGCCCGCTTTTGTGCCGGCGCCGAAATCGCTGGTTAGCAGTGCTGCGGCTGCCAATGTGGCAACCGTAAACTCGAACCTCAAGGGTGATGGTCACGCCGTTCTGACGAGCCTGCCCAAGCCGGTAGAGGTCTCGATGACGCCAATAGCGTCTGCGCCAAAAACTGTGCGGATGTCATTGAGCCCGGCAGACGTGACGTTGAAAGCAGACGACACCTTGAATGTTGGCGAAACACGTCGCTTTGCTGTAGAGGTGAAAACCGGCGCCCAGTTGTCTTTTGCCATGCTGGCGCTGCGCTTTGATCCCAAGGTTATAAAGATTAAAAACATTACGCCGGGCAATATTCTGGCGAGCCAGGAAGGCAAACCCGCAGACGGTGTCAGTCAGTCAATCGATCTGTCCGGACTCTGTCTGATTTCCATTACTAATGCCAATGGGTTGTTTTCAGGTAGCGCTGGGAATCTGCTGTTCATCGAAGTCGAAGCTATTGCCTTCGGCGCTCCGGGACTTAATCTTGACAGAGCCGCGATGCATCTCGTGTCGAAAGACGCGCAAGGTGTTTCGCTTGAGCTAACTCCGATTCGTGAAACTCAAAAGCAGTAAGATGTTGAATTACCTGCAAGACTCAGCAACGAGCAGACAAGAGCGCGGCGATAAGGTGAGAGCGGTTAGGCTTCCCGGTCGCCGCGTATTTTTGTCGCCGCCTGATACGGGAGCAGTCGACGCTGCACCGAATGGCTGTGATTCTGTAAACAAGGTGCGCGGGTTCAGCCTGATTGAGCTGGTGATCACAGTCACAGTGCTGACGATTCTCACGCTCGGTGTGGTGCCGCTGATGCAAGTATCGGTGAAGCGTCAAAAGGAACAGCAACTTCGCGACGCCCTGCGCCAGATGCGTTCGGCGATCGATGATTTTCGTCGCGATACAGTCCAAATGCGATGTACCGGGTTAGGAACCGGAGGTGGACCGGCTGGTGGTCCGATCCAAAGTGGCGGTGCCCCGGCCCCAACTTATATCGATCCGCGCAGCAAGGTGGTGATATCGGATTGCACGATCTTTGGTGTGGATAATCCGGATCGGTATCCCCCAGACCTTCAAACACTTGTGACTGGAGTTAACGTAGTGCCGCGGGCAGCCGGAAATATGGGTGGGCAGGGACTACAAAGTACTGGTACCCAGATGAGCAATACCCAGAGTGTTCTGGATAGCCAGCTTTCTACCAAGAAGAAAGTATACCTGCGGGCGATTCCCGTCGATCCGATGACTAAGGAAGCTGATTGGGATTTGTGCTCTTGCTACGACGAACCCAAATGCGAATCCTGGGGAGGCGAAAACGTTTTCGACGTCCGCTCGAAATCTACAGCGACGGCGTTGAACGGAGAGAAGTACAGTGACTGGTAAACGACGAGAGGCAGGAAGAGGCGGGAGGCAGGAGGCAGGTAACACGAAGAGCCGCTTGCTGCAGCCTGCAGCCTGCCGTCTGCATTCGGGTTTCACGCTGCTGGAGCTGATGATCGTGATTACGATCATCATTATCCTGGCAGCGATCGCATTGCCGCAGTATCAGAGGACAATCAGGGCGACGCGTGAGGCGGTGCTGCGTAATGATCTTTACCAGATGCGTTCGCTGATCGATCAGTTTGGGGCCGACAAACAGAGACTTCCACAATCGCTCGATGAACTGGTTTCTGAGGGCTATATGCGTTCATTGCCTGTCGACCCATTCACAAATCAGACGGATTGGACTGTAACCTCGGGCGATGACCCGAGTTCCACCAGCGGTGAGCAAGGCATCGTTAACGTACACAGTGCCTCTGCCGATATTTCAACCGAAGGCACGCCCTATAGCGAATGGTAAGTTGATTTCCGATTGCCAATTGCCGTGGATATTACTGAGCCGAGCGCGGTAGCGCCGGATCCCGTAGGCCCCTCGGTGTACTCGGCTTTTTCTTAGAGTGACATTCATAGCCTGTGGCACCCGGCGCTGCCGCGCCCGGTTCCGTATCTGAAATTTAGAAAATGGCAAAACTCGTCTCTAAACTGATCAAACCCTGGTACCCGACAACAGCAATAGGGTTTGAAAAAGGACTGGCCACGATTGTGCAGCTCGAACGCCGCAAAGGAGGAGCTGCGAGTCTCAGGCGCGGCGCGACGGTTGTTTTACCCGATTCGCTAATTCAACCAGGCTTTGACGCGTCGAATGTTTCGGATCCTGGAGAACTGGCCAGGGCGGTCAACGAGTTGGCGACGAGCGCGGGGCTGCTGCGAGAGAAGCGTTGGTCCGTAACGTTGCCGGAAGCCGCTAGTCGTAGTTTGATCTTAACGCTTGAGTCGCGCCCTGCTTCAAGCGCGGAACTCGAGGAAGTGTTGACCTGGAAAATGGAGCGCGGTTTTTCGAGTCCACTCGAGGAACTTTCAATCTCCAGGCAACGGCTACCGCCCGATCCGCAGGGCAGAGATCGGTATATGGTCGTAGCCACCCACGCTTCAGTAGTTAAGGAATTCGAAGACATCTTACGTTCCCTCGGGTGGCGAGCCGGCCTAATCCTTCCGCGTCACATAGGTGAAGGGCTATGGCTTACGATGAATGGCGCGCCTGGAGATGCGCTATTGCTGAGTTCATCCGCAGACGGTTTTCTGGCGGTAGTGTTTCGCGGCAAGGAGCCGCTGATGATTCGCTCCATCACATGCGAAGGCGCTGAATGCGAAGACGAACTCTATCGGCTGCTGCTCTACTACCGCGATCGACGGAGCGGTGAAACAGGGAAGGCCAACCACTCACTAAATCGCGTGCTCGTAATCGGGGATACTTTCGAAAAGAACCGCGCCGTTGAGATCGTCAATGAAACCTTAGGAACCGACCTGCGGCCACTCGATGCTGAAGACCTTGGGCTCCAGCTGCCAACAAAGGAGCTCAACTTCGACGCTATTGCCGCCCCTGCGGGACTGGCCACGCTGTCATGGCAATAAGGGCCGTACAGAACCGGGCGCGGTAGCGCTGGATGGTTCGGCAGTGGTGATCTGGTACTTAGTGCTTTGTACTTTGATACTTATTACAGAACCATGCGGACTATCGCAGCAGGTTCAAAGTACCAAGCTCCAAGTACAAAGTTCAAAATAGCATCCGGCGCTAACCGCGCTCCGTTCTGCAACCCATTTGAAACCTCTTTGCTTCCACAAACGTAATACCCTGGCATCATGAACAGTGCTGCAACTCCCATTTCTTTGAATTTGGCCACCACGTCTGATCGCGAGTTAGTCGCTTCAGCAATCAAGGGTCTCGACGGAGGGTTTGAGGAACTCGTCAAACGCTACCAGCGTCCCATCTCGGCATATGTCTACCGCATGGTCGGGAATTACGAGTCTGCGTTGGATTTGACCCAGGAGATCTTTATCAAGATATATGGATCGCTTTCCAAGTATCGCCCTGAATTCAAATTCTCTACCTGGATATACAAGATCGCTCACAACGCAGCGATTGATCATTTGCGCCGTAACTCCGGAAGAGAACGCTCTCTACAAAACGGGACTGAAAGTGATTCGTACGATCTTCCCATCGAAAGCGAAGGACTCAGTCCTGAACAACAGAGTGAGCGAGCAGAGCGCAGGGCAGAGATTGAAACCGTGGTGCGTTCGCTTCCAACTCCCTATCGCGAGCTCATTGTTTTGCGGCATTCGCAGGACCTGACTTATGAAGAGATTGTGGAGGTCACCGGCTTGCCTCTGGGCACTGTCAAGAACCGCCTGTTTCGGGCGCGTGAAATGATGCGGCAGCAGTTTTTGTTTCGAGGAATTACAGGGATTTAAGGTACAGGCGCATAGAGTACAAGCTTTAGCTTGTGTGGTTGGGAACAAGCAACCTGCAGGTTGTACTCTCAACACTGTTAACCGGCGCATAGCATGGCGACCACCGAATACATCTGCAGCACTGAGAAGATCGCCGCTTTTATCGAAGGCGACCTCGAAACGGGTGACCGGCTGGCCCTGGAAACACATATCGCGCAATGCGCTCGCTGCACTTCCGAGTTGCAGGCGCAGCAGCTCTTCATGTGCGAATTGGAATCGGCCCTCGCTAATGCCGAAGATGTTTCAGTTCCCAGGAATTTTGCAAAGGTTGTCGCCGTCCGTGCTGAAAGCGACATGAGCGGACTTCGGAACGCCTCAGAGCATAAGAAGGCGTTGAGACTCTGCTTGATCCTGGCTTTAGCGGCGTTTGCCTTGCTTGGAGTTACCGCCACTAAGAGTGTTCTTGTTGACGCACAGTCAATAGTAAACAAGGGTTTCGCATTTTTCGGTTTGATGGGAAAGGCCGCTTACGATGCCTTAGTCGGCTTCGGGGTGGTTTTGCGAGTCCTAAGTAGCGGATTCATCTCCGATTCGCGGTTTGCGGGTTTGACTGCTCTCCTGTTTGTAGCTCTCGCCATCGGTCTGCTCACGCTCTTGATTTCTCGTTATCACCGAACGCGTCTGAGTGAATAGCGCGCGAATCGAAGCAAGAACTATCAACGTCATCAATGGTGAATGAATTCGTTTTTCCACCAGATTCCGATCTGCTCACCCGCCATCGGCTGAAGTATGCTTTCTCTTCGGCGATTCTACTGATCACTCTTGTGGTTGTCAGGGGAACAGCCCAGGCCCAAATTCCGGCTGAATCGTCTCCGACCCCTATTCAGACATCTTCCGTGACAACAGCTCAACCGTCTCCCTCGGAGAGCCCTTACGTAGTCGATGGTGTGCGAGACACGATGGCCTACTCGGTGGGGCGCTCTCTGAGAATCAACGGCACTGTTAAAGACGGAGCCATTGCTTTGGGAGGCGATGTGATTATCCAGGGTAATGTTGAAGGCGACGTAGCGGCCATTGGCGGGTCAGTGGTTCAAATGGCGGGTGCGCGAATTGGAGGCGATGTGATGGTGGTCGGTGGCGCTTATCGCCACGCAGATGAAAAGCCCATTCGTCGCGAAGGCGCGCAAACAATCATGTACGCAGGTTACGAACAGGAACTGCGAAACATCATGCGGAATCCCAC
>DASQKG010000216.1:0-15119 GCA_035630655.1 Pyrinomonadaceae bacterium | reverse complement strand
AACGGACGCTAACGGCGCGGTTATTCCCGGCGCAACTGTAACCATCGTAGAGAGGGATACCGCGCATACTTTGACCGCCACGTCGAACGACGAGGGCAGCTTTACGATTTCGCAGATACCTCCGGGCAACTACGAGGTTCGCGTCGAGGCCCCGAATTTCAAACGCAGCGTGCAAAGCGATCTGGTACTCGAAACGGACAAGACTCAACGCTTGAATATCACGCTCGAGGTGGGAAACGTGAGCGAGTTGATTGAGGTTGTCGCTGCGGCGCCCGTGATTAATAGCGAAACCAGCGACAAAGGTGAAGTCATCACTAACCGGCAGGTTCAGGAACTGCCCCTCAACGGACGCGATGCTACGGACCTCGCGCAACTCGTACCCGGGGTTTACCAGCGGCCGGCTGAGGACGACCAGGGACAGGGGCTGTCGGTTGCGGGCACGCGAACCGATTCAACCAATTTCATTCTGGACGGAGTCAACAACCGTTCCGACCGAAACGGCGGCATCGGTGTTAACACCAGCGTTGATTCGATCCGGGAATTTAAGGTTTCTACTTCGTCTTACTCTGCCGAGTTGGGCCGCACGGCGGGTGGACAGATCAACGTCGTTTCAAAGTCGGGCTCCAACGAAATAATTTCTTGAATGGCATCAAGAGACCCTTGCCCTTAATACGGCTTGGAACCGGAGAGGATTGATGTGACGTTACGATCACAGGAGCTGCGAGAGCCGCGTATAACTGGATTCAAATTGCGGGGATTGAGGTGGTGGATCGCCGGGCTGATTTTCGTTGCGACCCTCATCAATTACATCGACCGGCTCACCATCTCCGTGCTGGCGTCTGAGATCACACGCGATCTGGGATTGTCCAATACTGAGTTTGGCGGCATTGTTACCTGGTTTTTACTTGCCTATACCATCAGCCAAAGTCTTTCGGGCAAGTTGTATGACCGCATCGGCACCCGCCTCGGTTTCACCGTCTCAATCATTGTGTGGTCTTTGGCAGCTATGGCCCACGCCTTCGCGCGTGGACTCGGCAGCTTGAGTCTGCTCCGGTTCATACTTGGATTAGGCGAAGCCGGCAATTGGCCTGGCGCCGCCAAAACCATCGCGGAGTGGTTTCCGATTAAAGAACGCGCCTTCGGCATGGCGATCTTTAATAGCGGAGCAGCCATCGGCTCGATCGTCGCACCGCCGCTGATCGTTTGGCTGGCCCTGACTTATGACTGGCAGACGACATTTCTGGTCACCGGGTCGCTCGGATTTTTCTGGCTCGTGCTTTGGCTATTGTTCTACCAGACACCGGATCGCCACCGCTGGATCACCCAGAAGGAACTTACGCATATACGCGCCGGGCAGCAGACGCCTGAGGATGTGGCAAGCGCTGCCGTTGCCGAGCAGGAATCAGTTCCCACCGTCGAGGACATTGGAAGCTCGCGGGCCGATTTGCCGGCCGAGGGTGCCCCGCGCTGGCGTGAGTTGCTGCGCTACCGGCAGGTGTGGGCCATCGTGCTGGCGCGTTTCCTGACAGATCCAATCTGGTGGCTTTACATCACCTGGCTGCCAAAATATCTGACAGACGCGCGCGGGTTCAGTCTGACAAAGATTGGACTGTTCGCCTGGGTTCCCTTCGTAGCGGCGGACGCAGGCAGCCTGACCGGGGGCTGGCTGTCTGGTTACTTAATTGGACGCGGCTGGAGTGTGGATCGCGCCCGGAAGGCAGTCATCCTCGTTGCGGCAATGTTAATGCCGGCCGGCATCGCCGCCGCGTTCGTGAGTGACCCAATGACCGCGCTCGCGCTAATCGGCGTGGTCCTGTTCGGGTTCCAAGTTTGGATTAACAACGTGCAAACCCTGCCCAGTGATTTCTTTTCCGATCGCGCGGTTGCGTCAGTGGCAGGTCTGGGGGGGACGGGCGCAGGCATCGGCTCAATGATCTTTATCTTTACTACGGGATGGGTTGTGGACCACTTTTCTTATGTGCCGATTCTGGTGGCCGCTGGGATACTGGCGCCGCTCGGCACGTTAACTTTGTTTATGCTCACGGGACCGATTCGGCGCGTTCAACTCAAGCGACCGTTGGGTGCGGTGACCTCTTAATTTTCACAGGAGTCGTTCATGGAAAACTTGTTGGATCTAACGGGAAAGGTCGCGCTGGTCACCGGCGCATCGTCGGGAATCGGCCGCGCGACGGCCGAACTGCTTGCGGAGTGCGGCGCCGCTGTGGCGATCAACTACCGGCAGAATGAAGCGGGCGCGCAAAGCGCACGCGCAGCAATTGAAGCGAAGGGTGGACGCGCGATGGCCATTCAGGGAGATGTCACACGCGCCCCAGAGGTGCGGCAGCTCGTCAGCCGCGCGGCCGAGGAGCTTGGCCCAATCGACGTGCTGGTCAACAATGCCGGCTCGTTGGTTGAGCGTCTGAAGCTTTTGGACCTCACGGAGGAGCGCTGGGACTACGTAATGGACCTTAACCTTAAGAGCGCTTTCTTGTGTGCGCAGGCTGTGGCGCCTTCAATGATGGAACGCAAAAGCGGAGCGATCATCAACGTGTCTTCGATTGCCGGCCGCAACGGCGGCGCGCTCGGTTCGATTCATTATTCTACTGCTAAGGGAGGTCTCATTACTTTCACGAAGGGTCTGGCCAAAGAGATGGCAGGCTACGGTGTCCGCGTTAACGCGGTCTCGCCCGGCGTTGTAGACACCGCTTTCCACGAGACGTTCTCCACTCCGGAAATGATGCAAGGCTACGTGGCGGCGATACCGCTTGGCCGGGTCGGCCGGCCGGATGAAGTTGCACGAGTGATCGCCTTTCTGGCCTCAGACGCCTCAAAGTTCGTGGCCGGTGAAACGATCGAGATCAATGGCGGCATGTTGATGCTGTAACGCAAACCTTTGTGGGCGTCGTACTGTTTTGAATTCAGGTCTTAGGTCCGAAGGACCTATATTCTGCCAAGTCGATTTGCAACTAAACCGTCTCACCAAATCGCCCTTCGTGTGATTTGGTGGATCGTTTCTAAATGTATATGACCAAACACTTCGGTACCCGTCGCAGCCTGCTGCCAGCTTGTGTGGCTGTCGCAGCACTGATCTTTCTAACGTTCGCACCGGTTGGCGACAACCCCGCCTTCGCGCAAGACGCTGGTGAGTTGCAACGAGAAGCCACGGCAGCGCGCACGAAAAAAGGCCCACATCCGCTTACGCAATTAATGCAAACCACAAACTCGCGTTTGCGCCCGGAACTGCGCGGGCGCCATCCGCGGGTTTACGTTACCGATGCCAAACTTGCAGTACTGCGCCGCCGCGCCCGCACAACTCACAGAGATGTTTGGCAACTAGCTCTGCAACAAATGCGCGCGCTCAAGGTCGCAGCGCCGGCGCCGCCCGCCGAAGCACGTCGAGTCCAGAACGAAGTCGGCATTGGCATCGCCGAAGCGGCTCTCGCTTATAAAATTGAAGGCGATAAAAAATATCTCGAAGCCGCCAGGCGTTACATGGATGCAGCTGTGTCTTACGACATCTGGGGCTACAGCTACAATAAGCCGAACGTCGATTTGGCCGCGGGACATCTTCTCTACGGTATGGGCTGGGGATACGACCTGCTCTACCACGATCTTACTGAACAGGAACGCACCAGGTATCGAAACAAACTAGTCCGGCAGGCCCGCTTGATGTTTGACTACTTCAAACCGAAGCCAGGTAAGACTTACGCTTACAGCCAGAACCACACTTTCATTCCAATCTCCGGACTTGCGGTCACCGCTTACGCGCTATATGACGAAGTGGACGAGGCGCCACAATGGGCTGCGCTGGCACGCGCGATTTACAGTCGCGTGCTCGATACTTACTCGACCGACGGCTACTACTACGAAAGTTTCGAGTACTGGATCTTCTCCACTCCCTGGTTGGTCCATTATCTGGATGCTCACGCTCACGCCACCGGCGAAGACCTGTTCGACCATCCCGGTTTCCGAAAGATGCACAAATATGTCGCCCACTCGACGTTGCCGTCGGCTCAATATGTCTTTGATTTCGGCGACATCTTCGAGGGCCCACTCACCCGTGCTGGTAAAGGCGAAGAATACAAACGCACGCATCCGGGGCGAAGATTTCACACCAACTACAACATTCTTTACCGGATGGCTCAGCGCTTTCGCAGTGGCGAAGCCCAGGGCGTTGCAGCGTGGCTGAAGAAATCCGGACAGGTGAACGCTGAAAACTACTGGTCGCTGCTCTGGTATGACCCAACGGTTAAGGCCGTGCCAATCGAGAAGCAACCGGCCTCGCACTACTTTGCTGATCACGAAGTCGTCTATTGGCGCTCGAATTGGGGTCCGGACGCGACGGCGTTCGCATTCAAGAGTGGTCCACCCGAAGGACATCACACCACCGCTTTATTGAAGCGATTTCCTGATTGGCGTCTCTCCTCCGGACACGCCCATCCCGATGCAAACAGTTTTATCATCTACGCTAATCGGGAGTATTTAACGGGTGATTCGGGATACGCAGGAGTGCCGATGACCGAGCATCACAATACCGTCTTAATCGGCGGGCGCGGGCAGGCGCGAGAAGGCAAAGGTCACGACGCTTTCGCCGGCGTGTCTTACGACCGAATGGATAAAATTCGCATAAGGCTAGTGAAGTTGGGCAAAAGCTCTGCGCATGTCATAGGCGATGCTGCGGCGGCATATGAACCTGAACTCGGTGTGAAACGGTTTGAGCGGCATTTTGTGTTTACGAATTCGAACCAGTTTGTGATTCGAGATTATTTGGAAACGGCCCAACCGCAAACTTTTACCTCGGTTCTACACGCCGACGAAACAATTCAACCTGCAGGCGCCAATCGGTTCGTGTTGAAGACGCAAGGAGCTCATCTCAACGTCAACCTGCAATTGCCTGGTAACGCCATGACAAAGATTGAGCCCAACTATTTAATCGGTGCCGGTCGTCCCGGCTCCGTTGATAAGGGCGATCGCCAACAGCGCGGCGAGCGCCTGGCAATCACGACAGCCGCGCCCGCGACTCAAGCGAGATTTGAAGTAGTGCTGCGAGTGGGCAAGGAAAGATGAATGACAGAGGCCAGAGATCAGAGGTCAGAAGTCAGAAATCACTTAGAGGCAAGGCATTGAACTGCATCTCATTGACGTCTGACTTCTGACCTCTGACTTCTGACCGCATCTCGTTTAGAATTGTCACTTCCCCCCGCTGTTCGGACAAGTGCCGCCTTCTAAAAGGGCAGCAACCACGTTGCTCGCGGTTTAGATACGTTCGGAGAAATCTCCAGGAGGGTTAATCATGGTTACGAGAAAAGGTTTGAATACGACAAGTCGAAGCGTCATCTATTTTCCATTAATGCTTGCCGCAATGTCATTGCTGGTATGGGTCACAGCATGTAATCGCAATGGGGCGCAAACGCGATTGGCGTCCACCTCAGACCCTGGGGCCAACAATCCTCCTCTAAATGCCGGCCCTCCGAGCGCAAACCCTGCGCCCGGGATCTCATATGCCGACGTTGTACAGCGCGCGTCGCCGGCGGTGATCACGATTCACTCCAAAATGCAGGCCCGGGCTCCTGAGCAATATCCATTCATGGACGATCCAATGTTTCGGGAATTCTTCGGTGAACGTGGAAGGCCGCCCCAACAGGCTCCGCGACAGCGCACGGGGTTGGGCTCAGGCGTAATCGTTAGCCAGGATGGATACATTCTGACCAATCATCACGTGGTCGACGGCGCTCAAGAGATCAAGGTTGATCTAAACGACAACCGAACGCTCGACGCCAGACTGGTCGGCTCAGATCCACCAAGTGATCTTGCCCTGCTCAAGATCGAAGCCAGCAATCTACCGGTGTTGACGCTGGGCGATTCCGATCGCACGCGCGTCGGCGATGTTGTGCTTGCAATCGGCAACCCAATGGGCATTGGTCAAACCGTGACGATGGGAATCATTAGTGCGAAAGGCCGCACCACTGGCCTGAGTGCCGGCAACTTCGAAGACTTCCTGCAAACCGATGCGCCGATCAATCAGGGAAATTCCGGCGGCGCTTTGGTCAGCACAAACAGCGAGTTAATCGGAATCAACTCGCAAATCCTATCACCGTCAGGTGGCAGCATTGGAATCGGATTTGCGATTCCGTCAAACATGGCTCGTACTGTGATGGAGTCACTAGCCAGGAACGGCAGGGTCCGTCGCGGCCAACTCGGCATTGTCGTAGCACAAATAACATCGGAATCAGTTGAGAAGCTTAACCTGCGAGATCAGAAGGGTGTCTTTGTGATGCAGGTACAACCTGGCGGCGCCGCCGACCGGGCGGGTATGCAACCAAACGACGTCATCATCCGTTTTAATGGAACTGAGGTGAATGACCCGAACACGTTTCGCAACCTGGTCGCCGGTACTGCACCCGGCTCAGACGTCACGTTGACGATTGTCCGCGACGGGCGCGAACAACAGATTAACGCGAGGCTCGGAGAATTTACACCGCAACCTCCACGTGGAGAGCGGTAAGACAACAACGAACAACGACTCAGCTAGTAGGGGTGGCACTGCGTGGCCACCCCTTCTTTCATTGGAGACGCCATTAAAGTGAAAGTGCAATCCCCGGCAACCCGGGGGCGGCCACGGAGTGCCGCCCCTACAACGTTGATCTGACAACCGCCTTCCATCTTGGTAGCCCTAACCCATACATGCTAGGCTTGCCTCTCCCCCGGAACAGTCCATGTCAGCAGATACCACGCCCAATGGCCTGCAGCGCACGATCCTTATCGTCGATGACTTCGACGATACGCGACTCCTCCTGCGCACCTGGCTCCAGAAAAAAGGCTTCCGGATCATCGAAGCCGAAAACGGAAATCAAGCAATTTCTCAGACCCAGGCTGAGCGACCTGATTTGATCATCATGGATGTCGAGATGCCGGAGTTGGACGGGCTTTCAGCCACGCGTAAAATCCGCACACTGCCCGGCGCTCAAACGCTGCCGATTGTCGCGGTTTCAGCATACGGAGCCGACCAATTTCGAAATGAAGCGTTGGCAGCCGGGTGCAATGACTATGTTTCCACTCCCTTTGAACCTGATGAGCTTGAGAAATTGATTCGCGCATTGCTGACCGAGACCAACGACCGATGACCGTCGACCGGGGATCGGCGAAGACTTGTAAGTTACGAAGAACAAGAGATTTTCCATATGTCATTTTCCATTTCTCATTTTTCATTTAAGAAACTTGAACCCATATCGCGAGGATGAGACTCGCAGATATGATCAACGAACATCCCAAGCGCAGAATCATCGAGCTTCCGACCATGGCTAACGCTCTCTCAATGACAAATGAGAAATGGAAAATGATATATGGAAAATCTCTTACTCTGTTCGTCCTGATTATCGTCAGCGCGTCGGTGGTGTGCGCGCAGGAAAGCCAGTGCACGACAAAGCTAGCCGATTTACCCGCCGCGCCGGAGCTAATGGGCTTCCGCATGGGCATGACGACCGACCAGGTGAAGGCGCGTGTGCCTCAAGTGCTTTTTGGCAAGGCTGACGATTTCGGCGTCGCAAAGACAAGTATCAACCCAGACTTCGATACACGCATCGACAAGTCGACCTTTCCCGGTGTCAGGACTGTTTCGCTCGACTTTCTCGATGGCCGGCTGACTTCTCTTTGGTTGGGCTTCGATGGATCGTTCAAATGGAAGACTGTGCCGGAGTTCGTAAAAGGCATTTCCCAATCACTGCGCGTGCCGGACTCGTGGAGCTCCTGGAGAACGCGCGGACAGCAAATTCGATGTGCCGATTTTCAATTGACCGTGATGATCGTCGCTGAAGGTCCGAGCTTTCGCATAATCGACGAAGCGGCCGAACAGACTGTAACGGCTCGACGACAGGCCAAAGAAGAACAGGCGGAGGGCGAAGAACAGGAGCAGACGGACGCCGTAATGGCAGACAAGAAGAGTAAGGTCTATTACCCGCACGGCTGTGAGCCGGATAAAGAGATCAAGGAAGCGGATCGCATCGTCTTTGGAACGAGAGAAGGGGCGGAACAAGCCGGTTACAAGGTGGCGAAGAGCTGCCCGCATTAGGGTTGAATGGTTAGTACCGGGATGAACGACGCAGCGGAGGCTCGAGAGAAAAAAGCCTTAGTCGGTAAGCCGTAGGCTTACCGCACGGAAAAGCGGCATAGCCGCCCCGGGTTTTTCCTACATTGAAAGGAGAACTTAGATGCTGAAAGAGTTCCGAGACTTCATCGCGCGCGGCAACGTGATCGATCTGGCGATTGCGGTGGTTATTGGCGCAGCATTTGGCAAACTTGTGACTTCGCTGGTCGAGGGCGTCATCATGCCCCCGATCGGGATGTTGCTGGGCGGCGTCGATTTCTCAAATCTGTTTATCGACCTGTCCGGCGAGCGTCCGATCTCTCTGGCCGACGCGCAACTGAAAGGCCTTCCGGTCATCGCTTATGGCCAGTTTCTAAACGACGTCATCACCTTCCTGATCATCGCACTGGTGGTCTTCCTGATTGTCAAAGCGATGAATAGATTCAAACGTCAGGAAGTAGCGGAGTTAACTAAAGAATGTCCCTACTGCTTCTCTTCAATTCATATTGAAGCGACAAGGTGCTCCGCTTGTTGTTCACCAATTGAAGCGGCGGCCGTGTAGCTGTTGTAAATCGGTGCAGTAGCCCGACTGTTAGGGAGGTGCGAATCGGGCGGTGGCCCGACGCTTAGGGCCTTGTTTTGACTGAGAGCGGAGCGAGCGGTATCAGAACCGGAAGCGAACCGGGCCCCCAACCGGGCAGCCCGGTTGGGGTGGTGGTAGCGACCGGGTCCAGCTGGGCCAATAACAACGAGTGCTAATCGGGCGCCAAGCGGTTATTCTTCGTTACGGACGACCCGGTCGCTATCGCTTCCGGTTCTGATACCGTTCGCTGCGCTCTCGGTCATGGCACGCTTCCCTCACCTTCGGGCCACTCGCGACGTACGTGGTTCCTTCTGAAGCCCATGGAGAACATGTCTCAAATACCCGCTCGCTGAGCGCCCGCTCTACTGTAGAATCCCTCTTATGCGTGAGTGCCCCCGTTGCGAAAGTTGCTACGAAGACAACGTCGAAGTTTGTCCTCAAGACTCAGCAAACACGAAAACCACTCTACCTGGCCCGACATTGCTTTCCGGCCGTTACCTTCTGGAGAAGCGACTCGGCCGCGGCGCCATGGGTCAGGTTTACCTCGCCCGGGATCAAAATCTTGTTACCCGGCAAGTGGCGGTAAAGACCGTTCGTCCAGACATCCTCAGCGATGAAAACATGCAGGAAGGCGAAGCCATCGCCCGGTTTGAGCGCGAGGCGCGCGCGGCTGCCTCTATTCGCCACCCAAACATCGTCGACGTTACCGACTTTGGGCAAAGCCCTGACGGCGTGTTTTTTCTGGTAATGGAGTACGTTGACGGCGAAAGCCTGTACCAGCTTCTGCGGCGCGAGGGCACGCTCGACATTCAACGCACGGTAGCAATCATGGGCCAGGTGGTGGCGGGTGTCGATGCCGCACACGACGAAGGCGTTCTGCATCGGGACCTCAAACCGGCAAACATCTTTATCATGCAGAAACGGAAGAAATCGCCCGGCAATGCCTTCGATGGTTTTATTAAAGTTGGAGATTTTGGGCTGGCAAAGATTGTGCACGCCGATCGATCCGAGGTGACTTCGAAAGCTGGGCCGGAATCCCGCGGGATCATCGGTACACCTGAATACATGGCGCCGGAACAGATGCAAACGGACGTGCAACTCGACGCGCGCGCTGACATTTACGCGTTAGGCGCTGTCGCTTATCACATGCTGGGAGGACGTCCACCCTTCATCGGCGATCTGACGCAACTCGTCGCGCAGAAATTGTTGCAGTCGCCCCCTTCCCTTTTGAGTATTCGATCCGACGTTCCAGTCGAAGTAGATCGGGTGGTCCTTCGTGCGCTGGCTCGCGAGCCGTCCGGCCGTCCATCGACTGCTCCCGAATGGTTTGAAGAGTTTGCGACCGCCGCAGGCAAGCGGGCTGAAACCGACGTTGGGTCTGAATCGCGTCTTGTCGTGATGGCCCCAACGGGCGCCGAGGTTTATATCGATGACGAGCGGCAAGGAAGCGTCGGCCGTTCCGGTCGCGTCATTCTAAATTCGATTCCACCGGGCCAGCACGTCTTGCGCGTAGCTAAGACAGGCGAAAAAGATGACGAACGCATAATTGAGATCAGGCCCGACGGCGTCGAACAGATCATTCAGGCGCAATTCAAGCCTGCGCTGAGCAGCGCGCACCTGACGCCTTCTAGAGGAGGAAGTCTCGATAGTAGGACGGGTGTCCCGTCGGCTTCACCGAGAGTGGTGGCATGCACGAAATGTCAGACACGATTTGCCGAAGGCATCAGGTTTTGCGGACGTTGCGGGAATGGGAGTTTTCAAGTGGTAGGAGAAACGCCTGGCGGCCAAAGTATGCCAGGATCGAGTCCTGGAACGGTTACCTGTCCGCGCTGTAAACAGGTATATCCCAAAGCAATCAGGTTTTGCGGACGTTGCGGAATTCCCATCGGCGCACAGTCGCTTGAATGGCGGCAACCACGGCCCGTCGAGGTCGTTTGTAAGATATGCGGCAACAGCTACGCAGGCGGCACGAGGTTCTGCGGACGTTGCGGCAAGCCGATTATCACTTGAGCCTCACAGCGGTTTCATTATAAGGTGCTGGGTAGGACAGACATTCCTGTCTGTCTAATGCCGCAGCGGAAGAACTGCCTCCGGCAAAGATGAAAGCAATTTTCTTATAGTCGCTAAAGCAAGGAATTACCACGCCACCACGGACAGGAATGTCTGTCCTACTTAAAAACATGAAACGCTGTCCCTCTTGCAATCGCACCTACACGGATCCTTCGCTGAACTTCTGTCTGGAAGATGGTTCCCCGCTGGTTATTGATGCAGCTCCGAGTTCTACTCCAGGCAGCTACCCGACCTCCCGCGACCGAGCCCCGCTGCCAACACAGGCTTATCAGCCGCAGCATGCGCCTCTACTGAATCAGGTTGAGCCATCCGCGCAACCGCGGCAATGGACACCAATGGGTGCGCCAGTGCCTCGCAAAAAGTCCAATGCGATATGGTGGGTTCTGGGAGGAGTTGGGGTTGCGACAATTCTCGTGATTGGCGCAGCAATTATGATTCTGACTTTGGCGAGTCTGGGAGATTCCAACGAGAACTCTAACGGTAACGCGAATACCAACAGAAATTCGAATTCACGCACAGTTAACCGAAATACCAACACGAACAGCAGTGTCACGAACGTAAACTCCAGTGCAAACTTGCCCTCGTCTTTCGAGGACGATTTCTCGGAAGCAAAATGGGGCGCCGGCAATTACGACTACGGCGACATATGGTACGACGACGACGAGTATCACATGCGTGCAAAAGCCAAGTCGTTTCTGGTGATGTATGCACCGTCGAATGATTACAACACCGAGAACGCGACAGTTCGTGTCACCACGCGTAGTGTGGACGGTAACGGACCCTCCACCGGATACGGTCTGATTATCCACGGCCAGAAAAAAGGCGGCGACCTGGAAGACTACGCGTTGCTGATCTACACGGGCGCTGACCCGCAGTACGAAATCGTGAAGCATAAAGGTGGCGAGCAAACCACAGTGGTCGCGTGGACGAAATCGAAAACGATTCGCTCGGGAACGAGTCCAAACCAACTTGAAATTCGAGCTAGAGGAACCGATCTCACGTTTTATATCAACGGCCAGTATGTTGATCGAATAACCGACACTGAAAACTTCAAGCGCGGCGTGGCAGGGCTTTATACCAGCGACACAGCCGACGTAGCTTTCGACGATCTGGAGATAGAAAGATAGTCCAAAGTCTAATGTCCAAAGTCCAAAGTCCGGTTGTCCAGCATCATTGGTTTCTTCGTAATGCGCTTGGCTCACGGTTCTGACTTTGGACTTTGGACTTTGGACATTGGACTTTTTTAATGCAACTTAACCTTAGAGTTTTGGCCGGGCCATATCAGGGGCGCGTCTTCACCTTCACGCAGTCAGATACATTCTTAATCGGAAGGACCGTCGATTCTCACCTCTACCTGCCCGAAGACAGGTTTTTCTCCCGTCATCACTGTTTGCTGGAGATCACTCCGCCCCATTGCCGTCTGCGCGATCTCGGTTCGACAAACGGTACCTTTGTAAACGGCGTGCGCGTAGCCGATGCGGATTTGAAGAACGGAGATCGGATCCAGGGCGGCGAAACTGTGCTGCTCGTCGAAGTCGGCGAAGAGGTCGCCAGCGCCAGCGGTTCGACAAGTGAAAATACAATCAGACCTACAATCGTCGCCGTCGAATGTTTGAACTGCGGCCGCCGCGAGGAGGCCCAGTCGAGTGCTGATGAAGGGCAGTTGAGTTTTCTATGCGAGGACTGCCGCATCGAAATGAAAAATGCGCCGCAGCCTATCCCGGGCTACGACATGGTGCGGTTGTTGGGCCGCGGCGGCATGGGTTGCGTGATGCTTGGCCGCAATCAGCAGACGGGCGCTGCGGTGGCCATTAAGACGCTATTGCCGGAATTCGCCGTCACTGACAAAGCGATGCGCCGGTTTATGCGCGAGATTGATGTCGCATCTGCCCTCAAGCATTCAAACATCGTCGAATTCATCGATCGAGGGATGCATAACGGCGTCGTTTACCTGGTCACGGAGTTTGTGGACGGTGCTGACGCTGCCCATCTGGCGGATGAGCGGGGCGGCCGGCTGCCACCGCAGGAAACCATCGCTATCATTACCCAAGTTCTCGATGCGTTATCTTACGCTCACCAGCAAGGCTACATACATCGCGACATTAAGGATCAGAACATTTTGGTTAGCGGAACATGGCCCAACGCCTCTGCGAAGTTGACTGACTTTGGTCTAGCCAAGAGCTTTACGCAGTCAGGGATGAGTGGAGTGACGGTAGCAGGCGAGATGGCCGGCACGCTTGCTTACATGCCGCCCGAGCAATTGAAAAACTTTCGCGACGTGAAACCCCAGTCAGACATTTACGCGGTGGGCATGACCGCTTACAGCCTACTTTCGAACGAGCTGGCCCTGAACATACCGAGGAAGTCGAGCATGGCAGAAACCATCAAAGCCATTTTCGAACAGCCCACAGTCCCACTCCGCGAACGCGCGCCTTACCTGCCACCGCAGATGTGCGAAATCATCGATCGCGCGTTGGTGAAAGACCCTGCCCAGCGTTGGCAATCTGCTCAGGCAATGCGCAACGCACTTCAGCACGTCGGTTAAAAGTATCAGAACCGGAAGCGATCCGGGGTCCCCGCGCGGGCAGCCCGCGTGGGGTGGTGGTAGCGACCGGGTCTGCGTCGCCAAAAGAACGAAGGGTTAGACTGGCGCGAATCGGCCATCTGGCTACACGCGACCCGGTCGCTACCGGTTCCGATTCTGATATGGTTCGCTGTCGCTCACGTCTTGATCGAGCAAAGGGTGGCCGTGAGGACAACCTCTATCTTCGGCAACCGGGCGTCGCAGTTCCTGCAGTGTCCTGATTACCCGCGGCAATCTGTTTCACTGAGTCGCCGGCACGCAATTCCACTCTGCCCTTTTTGACCGAAACCAGGGTATCGCCGCAGGTCGTATCGACAGTGAACTCATTCTTATCGCTCTTGTCCGCTACGATGCTGCCATCATTGGTTGTCGCGGTGGCTCCCACGCCTGATGACGACGATACTCTAACGCGGCCTGAATCGAGCATTGCGGTTTGAATGCTCGCGCTGTCGAAGGTGAGCTTCACGCTAGATTCCGGCAGCACCTCAACCCTACCCAGCTTCCCAAGGCTCACAACCGCGCTCGAGCCCTTCGCCGTGGTAACTGTGCTATCTGAAAAAACGGTTGCGCCCGAGATGGCATTCGTGCCGTTGACCGTTACTTCACCCACCACTGCCAACCGGCCCGAAGGCCCTGTTTGACGTTGTGGACCCATTGCCATCAATGCCACTGTCATCGGAACCGTTAATATCGCTGCTGCCACACAAAGTGAAAGCGTTTGACTGAATTGTTTCGTATTCATTTGAACTTCAACTCCTTTAGGGTGTATTCCTGCTACCTAAGGCGCGTAAAAATGAAACTAACTATCATTGAACCGATTTTTTTATTCAGCTAGCGCACTGTAGCTGACTCGCTCGACGAAGCGATCTCCAGTTTCCAGTTTTCGATTGGCGTCCCCTTGGTCTGTAGATTAGACGTCAAATAGTAGAGTCGCTGCGTGGCTGGTTCGTTCGGGGCCTGCGTGAAGCGGTCGTTTAGATAATAAGGCGGTATGCTCTGGTAATAGAGCGTCGCCTTAACGGTTAAGTTCTTTGGGTTTAGACCAGCCAGCGGTACTTCATACCTTACGACACTGGTTCCGCTACCATCGGTGTATGCGGCATCATTTCCGACTTTGATCGGGTGCGTTTCGTGCAAGTATGCCTCGGGTATGTAAGGAGATTTGTCAGGCTTTAGTGGGCCGGTTTTGGTCCAACCGTATGGCAACATACGATTGTCCTTCAGTTGATAATCGCGTCTGATGAAGCTGGTAGTCAGAGCGCATTGAATGTTCAGATTTAGCTCCTCATAGATTTGCGCCTGATCCTCACGCGTGATCGGAGAGCCGCTGTTGTCGCGGGGATTCCAGTAGTAGTGCGGTTGGTAATGCTGAGGGTTGACCCCCGGAAGATACTGGTCATTGCAGCCGGCAGGATAGTCATGGTTCGACGGTTTGCTCCCGTCTTTGAAAACATCAAAGAGCTCCGAAGCAAGTCTTTTGCTGTTGTTCTTTCCGCCTTCGGTGATCACACCAAGTTCGTTAGTGCAACCTGAACACCAAACTATCTGACCGGTGTTGTTGTCAGTCACGCGAAGCTCCAGAAACGCTCGACGAAACCCTACGCCACTAGGAAACCTGTGGCCCGTCTTATTCGTGACCATGACATCGGCGATCAACTTTCCGCCGTCGATGGTCACGGGCGCAAGAGAAACATCGGCCGTCGAACTTTGCGCCTGCTCGACGAAGGCATCAATGGCCGTCGAAAGGTCGTCCAGACCAGACATATAGTCATTCTGCCGCACGCCCAGGATCACGTTCG
>DASQKG010000215.1:0-3725 GCA_035630655.1 Pyrinomonadaceae bacterium | reverse complement strand
ATCGCGAGCATCAGCGTGTTGAAGCTAAGTGCCTGCTCGGCGTAGGCAATTAATGCCAGGGCCATCACCACATTGGCCCCCGCAGTGAAGAATCCGGCCAGTGTGACTGATTGGCGCTCTCGATACCGTCCGATTCCGTAAATTGCTGCCGCAGATGAAATCATGGCGTAAACTGCCACCTCAATTCCACTTGGGGCCAGCATGCCAGCGAAAAGGGCAGTGACGATACCCGTGAGAAAGGCCAATTGCGTATCAACCAACATCGCCACCAGGAGCGCAGCGGCGGCGAAGGGAATTGCAAAGTTCCAGATTGTAGGGTCGTTGAACGGTGCGCTTACCATTCGCGCCGCTACGCTGTCACCAAAGATAAGCCCAACCCGCATCAGAGCGGTTTCCACGACGATAGCCGAACCAACCAGCGCAAAGGCTCTGCGTTTTGACAGCGCCAACATTGTTCCGGAGGTTCTGTGCTCCGTAAATTTCCAAACCGACCAGTAGATGGCAAAGACAATGATCAGCAGTCCTATCAGGTAATGCCAGGGCCTGCCGCTGCGACCGGCGCTCTTTATCGCTGAAAACTGCGCCAGTATACCTGGCGTTACTGGTTCGCCTTCGCGCGCTATTATTTGATTTCTCTTAAGCGAAATCTGACTCTCACGGATTTTGTTGGCTTCCGTTTCCCTGGCAGTTGCTGTAAACGTCTGGTCCAGTACCACGTTTGGGCGGATGAGCGGCTTCATCGCTTCAACCAGGGCAGTTTTTTCTTCCTGTGACCATCCGCGAAGGTTTAGCACCCGCAGTTCCAGTTCGCGTCGCGTGGCAGTAAGAGGTCTCATCTGCGTACGCGGCGAAGGGACGATCATCTGGGCCGCGGGGTTCCGCACGTCAACCAGGACGATCTCCTGCCGGAGCCGGTCCGAATCGCCATCGTCATAGATATAACCATCACCTATCTCTTCAATCAGCTTTGCCAGGCGATCAAGTTCTCCGTCGTCAAACCCGTGAGCGATAACTGCGCGGGCTACGGCTGCGCCTCCTTCACCGCTCCAGGTTGGCTGCTTTTCGCCGTTCTTTTGCCCGGTATGGTGTTTCAAATCTTCCCAGGCGGCTCGGAAGCTTTGGGCGGAACTGCGCCCACGAGTGGAGTCAAAGTTGAAAACAGGACGGGCACTTTCTCTGGCCACGGCCCGACGCTTCTCGGTCTCCGCAATGTCAACCGTAGTAATGTCCGCCGGCGCTACGACAGTCCTCCTGACGATATCGCCTTCTTTGTAATCTTCTGCGAAGCCGGACGAATATCCGGCAAAGAGCAGCAGCGTGGTAACTATTACCAGAAAGCCAAAGCCTATGAGCAGACGAGTGTGAGGTTGAAATATTTCAAACGGGCGCACCAGGTAACGAGCTAAGGTATCGCGCGCCCGACTCAGCGGAGTTGTAAATCGCGGACGAAGTCCCATTTTCCTCTATGCGATTCGGGAAAGCTGCGCGGCTTCGGGATCTTCCTCGTGGTGAAGCCGAGTCATCAAATTGCGCGCCAGGATGGCGCCTGCCTTCTCGAGTAAGGGCTCAATCGATCGAGCGTTGGTGGCGGATATCACGACTGCATCTCTTGTGCCTTCCTGGGCAACCTGTCTGAAAACCGATTGAATGGTGTTCGTATCGACCAGGTCTGCCTTATTCAAGGCCAGGACAGTGGGGATCTCCGCGAGTTGGAGTTCCCTCAGAATCCTTTCGACGGATTCAATTTGCTGAGCGAAGCGTGGATTCGAGGCGTCAACGAGGTGAATAAGCAGTCTGCTTTCGCTAATCTCTTCGAGCGTCGCACGAAAGGCAGACAGGAGATCGGGCGGCAGATCTCGTATGAATCCGACGGTGTCGTTAATAATGACTTCCTGTTCGCGGGGCAACCGGAGGCGCCGCGAAGTTGGATCCAGAGTCGCAAACATACGCTGTTCAGCCCGAACGTCGCTGGCAGTCAGCGTGTTAAGTAATGTCGACTTGCCCGCATTTGTGTAACCGACAATCGAGATGATTGGCAGTCCATTTCGAGTTCTACCTTTACGTCGTTCCTGCCGCCGTTGTCGCTGCGCTTCGATCTCCTTTTCCAGACGATTGATACGATCGCGGACTCGGCGGCGATCGGTCTCGAGCTTTGTTTCGCCGGGTCCTCGGCCACCAATACCGCCGGCGAGACGGGAAAAGGCCGGATCCTGACCCGTGATAAGTCGAGGCAATAGATACTTCAACTGCGCCAGCTCCACTTGAATCTTGCCCTCTCGTGATTGCGCCCTTTGCGCAAAAATGTCGAGGATCAATTGCGAACGGTCGATGATTTTCAAGTCAGTGGCTTCTGAAAGTGATTTGACTTGTGCGGGCGCCAGTTCACGGTCGAAGACGAGCATGTCCGCGCCCAACTGAAGTGCGCGAATCAGGAGCTCATCAAGCTTACCTTTGCCCAGGACAGTGCGCGGGTCGATAGCCTGTCGTCGTTGGATAATCGTGTCTTGCACCACAACGCCAGCGGAAGTTGCGAGTTCGGAAAGCTCCGCCATAGACTCTTCGGCATCAGACAATGGACCAGTGGCAACGCTGACCAGGATCGTGCGATCTTTGATCTCGGCACGTTGAGAAACGCGACGGTTGCGCGCCATTTCCTCCTCGAGTGAATTGATCAGCGCGAGGAAATCGAGATCCAGTTGAGAGGGTATTCTGGGCTCCAGAAAGGCATATGCCTGAGAGGAGTTCATCTGTTGGGTGTCACCTGCGTGCATGGGCAGTAAGTGTGCGGCTCGTACCAGGCCCGGAAGAGCTGTCTCCGGATCCACGTCGATCGCAGCCATTAGATCCAGACGCAGCAGGGCCAGATCCGTCAGGTCATCCTGGGTTAGGTCTTCGCCGCGCAAGTGAGTATGAACGCAGCGGAGTCCCCGAAAACGGCCGGTGGCCACACGGATACGCTTGAAGTCGGGCAACTCGATGCGCCGGTTATCACCCACCATCACGTATTCGATATGGCCCTTCCGATCTATCAGGACACCAATCTGTCTACGTGTTTCGTGCGAGAGTTCGGCTATCTGCCGGGCAAACTCGGCGGTCAGAATCTGGTTAGGAGGGATTCGCCGCGTGTAGAGTTTCTCTATGCGGCGCAACTGATTGGGCTTTAGCCCCAGGGTGTTTCCTAATACGCTACTAATCGAAATTGCTCCTCCCTGGCTTGGACCACAAATAATCGACGCGACGCAACCGACGCGCTGGAAAGACTAAATGTGGTCGGAAATCTCGGAGCGCTGAAGGTACAGTGGGATTGCTGCGAGCGGTGGACTTCGGACGCCGGTGAATCCTCTTTGATGTTGCTCTGCGATGTCGCTTCGCTTATTCGCTTGAGCATTACCATTCTAGGTTTGCGAACTTCACGCTTCTGGAAAACACTCGTTAACGGGAAGTTATCGAGACCGCACGGGAGCCGCTTTAGCGGCGCGATTATAACATAGCGCGGAGAGATGCAAGCATGGGTCTCTTGCGCATTACCAGCCAGGGATCCGGCGCGGCGAGCGAGCGTTAGACATGCCTGTAGCGGCGTCGTATTATGAAAAGCCTTTCGTCTACCTTAAAGCCTTTACCCGGTAATGGTTGAAGTGGATTGCCGCGGACCCGCTCAGCGGCAGGTTGATTTGTGATGAGTAGCCCAGGACCAAGTATCAGGATATCTCCTCTGTCTGGAGTTG
>DASQKG010000214.1:0-2837 GCA_035630655.1 Pyrinomonadaceae bacterium | reverse complement strand
AGCCAAAGCGAGCGCTACAATCAGAGCCGAAACGCCTATACCAATTCCCAGGATCGCAACAAAAGAGGTCACCCGCGCGAATCGCTTTCTGCGTCGCGATCGGAGATAGCGTAAGGCGAGAAATAGTTCGTAGGGCATGGCAATTAACGGTGTAGCTTTACGCTCGACCCGGTGGACACTTCTTGGTGTCTACCGGTCTGTTTTCCGGGAGCAACCTCTTGAGGTCTGCATCATCGGTGGCGGTAGTGTCCGTTTCCGGCCTCAACTCGTAGATGGTTTCCGTTTGACGCTTGAATCGAAAACGATTCTCGAGATCGACGATGACTGGAATTTCCTGTCGCTGCCAGCCACACGGTAACCACCACCGCGGATCAGAATCAATGAAAACCCGGCGTCCTTGTTTCAGGTGTTGCTCAATCATGGGAATGAGGTTGTCTCCGGGCCAGCCGCCGCCGGTTCCGATGGTTTCCCATTCGCCTGCGCCGATCGCTTTCCAGTATGTGACGGCAATTGTTTGAGCGCCGGAAATCATAACCGCATCGCGTGGCACCTTCACCAGTTGCCGTCGATAGTCTCTGCTCATCGCCCGCCTCTCGATGAACTCCCGGCTGACCGGTCGGATTAAGAGGCCGAACACTATTGCTGAGATCAAGAGCGCGGCAAAACACGAAGCAAAAGCCAACCGCACGCTCCCCAGAAGGCGTCCGAGTAAGCGAATCAGGTAATCGGCGGTAAGTGGCGCTAACGCCGGCAGACCGGTCAGGAAGTAGCGCCAGTTAATCGTTGTGCTGTAGTTCAGAAAGAGCAATAAGTCGGCAAACAAACCCATCAACGCAAGCAACAATAGTGGCGAGAGTTTGCGTTGACGCCATTCGCGGATTGCAGCGAAAGGGAGCGCTAAAAACACCAGAGGTGCGCTGATAAAGAAGTACATCACATAGGGCACAACGTTGCGGATGGTGACCGGATGGCGTGCAGATTCCTGTTGCATCGACTCCCGCCAACCGAACCAAATAGTCCGATAGTGCGGATCGGTGAGAAACCAATAGCCAAACCAACCCAGGGCCAGCAAAAGAAATATGAAAAGGGAGAGTCCGACGAGAGCCAGCTCACGCCGCCTAAGTTTCCAACCCAGCGCGAACGGGGCCAGAGCCAGCCACACCGCATAAAAGCCCATAGTCTCGCGGAGATTAACTCCAAGCCCAATCAGTGCGGCGCCAATGATCAGCAGTGAAGGTCGGCCCTGTTGGATCCCGCGCAGATGAATGATCAAAGCGGCCGCAAGGAACAAAACGGAAGGCACGTCCGTCATTACCTGCCCGCCATAAAGAATGAATATTGGAGAGAACGCTATGAATAGAGCGGCCAAGGTGGCCGAATAAAGAGAACTCGTAACATCTCGGGCCAATATCCAACAGGCAACGACGGCGACCGGTGCCTGCGCCACCACCGCGTATTTGAAGATCAGGTAAGCATTTTCCGGCGGCACACTGAAAAGAGCATGGAACATTTGGTAGAGCGCGTGATTGCCGAAGATAAAAAGATTGCGGCCGAGGGCCATGGATGACGGATAGCCGGCAAGCGAGAGGATTGTGTAGTCAATACCATCCCAATCCCCAATGAAGGGATCGGTAAAGAAGAGGGTTAGCGCCAGAGAAATTAGGGCCGGGGGAAGCCACCATGACCACGACGCCCAAAAAGATGGCAGGGACACAGTATGCGGTGCCCCTGCCACTGATTTGTTGTGGTTGTTATTTAAAATGTCAGCCGTTTCCGGCGTGCTTGTCGTTTGGCGCGGATTCAACGAGTTGAGTCTCAGCCGACGCGTCCGGCCGTTTCACCATCTTTACACGGTTGCCCTGCGCATTGTACTCAACTTCATCCATGATGTTGTAGATAAGCAACACACCCCGGCCGGAAGACTTAAAGAGGTTCGCAGGGTCGCACGGGTCAGGAATGTCCTGGACGTTGAAACCTTCTCCTTCGTCTTCAACGGTGAAACTTGCTTCCCTGGGAGTCAGCTCAGCAGTGATGCGGACGAGCTTTGTGGGGTCGCTCTTGTTACCGTGCTTAACTGCGTTTACAAATGCTTCGTCGAGCGCGATGAAAAGATTAGATCGTTCGGGCTTTATCAACCCGAGTTTGGCCACCCGTTCAAGTAGGTATTGCAACACACCATTCATCAGAGCCAGATCACTGGGCAGTTCAAATTCGATCTTTTCATGAACGTGAGGCAGGACGTTGGGGTCGTCAACATATTGAAGTTTGTGAGCAAGCGTCAGTTCCACAATTTCGCGGAGTTCGTCTTTGTTATAAGGGTGTCGCAAATAGTTGGCCGCGCCCATTTTGAAGGCCTTGATTACATTCGGTTGTGCTCCGTTGGGTGAGACGGGAACGAGCAGATGTTTGCGCTGAAGTTCGCCAACTTCGCGGGCATTTGGATCCGCGTCTTCGGTCAGGTCGCTGATAATCAGATCAAACTGGTCCAGGTCTTCCCAGGCAAGTGCTTGTTGGCGATCGCCGGTACCAGTCACGGAGTGGCCCAGACTGCCCATCACTTGCTCGAGTATGGCGCGCAGCTCATCGTTATTATCGACGATGAGAATCCTACGTTTCTGCATCCAGCTCCAATCTGTCGAAATGTCCAAAGGGAGAGATCGGGAACGACGGCCGGCGCTTCCAAAGCTACTGTACGATATTGTGTCGTCCTGCGTTCGAAATATATCAGAAAGGCACTAATAAGTGATAAGTGAGGGGGATTAGTAAGCAGCCGGCGCTCGGTCCCCAGCCTATGGCCGATCACCTGGCACTTATTGCTGATCCCTGTTCCTGGGCTA
>DASQKG010000213.1:0-15404 GCA_035630655.1 Pyrinomonadaceae bacterium | reverse complement strand
CCGCAAGACATTTAACGATTCATCGATTGCATGGAATCGCTCATCAAAGGAGCGGTGCCAAAGTTGACATTGAACCGTGCGCACCAAATCGTCGCGGCGCGATACTTCGCCAGATCGACATTCGCGGGAACGTCGTAGTTCTGATCGCCGATATTTCCCTTCAAAGAACCAAGGTCAACAAAGCCGGCATTCTTCACGGTGTCGTTGTCCTTTGCATCCGCGGCGGCCACGAGATAGACGTGCACGTCCGGGCCGTTGGAGGTTGCGAAGTTGGTCAAGCGTAATGTCCTCTTGCTGTCTGCCAGCTTGAAGATTGCCGCTGTGCCCTTCGTTTCGTGTGCCCCGGCGTGAAATTCACCTGATGCGAGCTTCATTGGCTCCATGGTGGCTGCCGAGGCGGTCGGAAACTGTTCGTTGACTTTTTGGTTGATAAAGAGGCGCTCCGGGCGAAAGGCGTACCAAGCACCGGCGACCGCAATTAATAGAACGACAAGAACTACAAGCTTTCTAGACATGATGATCTCCTTAAATTAACCAGTAGGTAACTGCTTACGACTTGTTAGTCGCCGGCGAGCGGAGATCCTTACAAAGGAATTCCGTTTGACAGGAAGATTACGCGAGGAAAACTAAAGCGGAGCTTGAGCGTCAGACTCAGCGGAGAGAAATATTAGACTCGCCTATTAGGTAAGGATTTGTGGATATATTCATTGAAAGAGTCGGCAAGTAACTGACGCCTCGCATGCCAGAAAGGGTCTGCCTGATCGATTCTCCACAGTGTACTATCTTGAGGTATACACTGACTTTCCAGAATTTTACCCTTAACCTTCTTCAGATACACCTCTGGCCCAGACTGTCCAATTGATTTATTAACATCGCCCGCAATGAATGCAACGTTCGCGATATTGTCAGCCATAGGACGCTGATCCTCCGGAAACTGCGCGCGCGGTAAAATGTGGTGCCGGTCGACATTGTTTTGGAGAAGAACTTTACCACCGGTATAAAAATCAAGAACTCCACGATTTAGGCAGGCTATGTACAATGCCAAAAGGCCACTACGATCCACCAGTCCACCGGCGAAGTCCTCAGGCTCGGCAACCAGTGAAGTACGGGTGCCGCGCAAATTGGTTAACAAGGCACCTACCGGATCAGACGTACGACAAGCTCGAAGGTCTTGATCAAGCGCGGACTCGCTAGAGCCACTATAGCGGTGATAGATGGCCGCCAATGCCAACCAACCAGCAAGCTCATTTGTATCGCGATCTCGCGGAGACATCGTTGCGCATAATGCAATAACTGGTACGAGCAGCGCGCCCGACCAAAGTATATTCATGTTCACCAAGCCCAGCTCGCTTCTAATCAGTCCAATAGCTTGTTCAGTAGCTCTCTGAGTAGTCTTCCAAGCCTTAAGCACTTCTTGTCTCTCTAATTCGTGCAAAGGCGTGCGATTCCTCCCATCTGGTTTGGCAACAAACGCACACGCCCGAAACAGATGCATAATGTTAAGGCGATTGAATCCTTGCTGGCGTAAATCTTTTAGAAACGGGGTTACCTCATCGGCGATGAATCCGGAGTGGCGGGAAGCGATGTCAGCGCTTTCAATATCTTCTTTCTTAAGCCTAACGCCTAAAGTATTAATTCGTTTGAAGGCGTTGACAGCATCCTTGAAACTATGATCAACCCTCCGGACAACCGGTATCTCATAGTCCAGAATTCGCCGCACAGCCTCAAATCTAGCTTCTCGCTTGTCGGCGTACCGAGTGCCATCGAGATTGCGTCGTAGCTGACGATAGAGTTCGTCATCTAACAACTCTGAAAGACGAAACCAGTTCCTATCTCTTTGCGTTGCGGCATTAGCAAGTCGAAACTTCTCCTGTTCAGGATGAAACACAACGTCGATGCCTTCATCACCGTTCATGGTACGAGAAAGCGTAATTACTCTTTGCTGGCCATCGATAAGCCAACTCATTGTGGCAGACCGTACAGGTCGCGGATCTCGTCTCCGGGCGCGTGCCTCGTCGGTACTCTGCCATAACAACAACGAAGAGATGGGAAACCCATGATAAAGCGAATCGATTAGCCACGGTGCCTTGCCTCGTCGCCAAACGTATTCGCGCTGGAACTCCGGAATAACAATTCTTCCCGAGCGGTAATCTTCCACAAGCTGCTTGATCTTATAAGTTTGGTGTTCAAGACGCGGGTCGGTAGGCATTGAGGCTACTCCTTATTGCCGAATTCATCTTCTCAAGCAAACAGTTCGCGAATCTTGGCGCGCACCTCGTTCAATTTCGAAGTCTTCACCTTAGCTGCTGAATAGAGAACGACTGATTGCTCGACGGTGAACAGGCGGTTGGGTCTGAATGAAGCTATCGACATTCAGATGACCACGCTCGAAGTCTCCATTTGCCAGCGGGACTGAATAACCATCTCGGCGCGATTGGCTGGTGATCTGGCAGAGAATCAGGTCGTCTCCGGTTAGGTCAGCGACGACCAGAGCGGGACGCCGTTTGCCGGTTTGCAAATCGGTCTGAGGAAATGGCAGAACAACAACTTCGCCGACTAGAGGTTTACCCATGCGGCATCTTCCTCGGGCGTATTCCAGTCTTTCAGCGCAGACTCGCTCAGCACCAGGCCGTTGAACGACCCATTTTCAGACTTCTCGCGGAGGAATCTTGCAAAGTCGTAAACCTCGCGCTGGAGATTCTCAGGCAAGCCGGCGACCTCTTTTTGGATCAGTTCTTGGGTACTCATAATCTCATTTATCGCAGAATCATGTTTCCGTGTAAACCTTTGCGCTAAGTTCATCCGCAACCTCTATCGCGTAATGAACCACAGGCGCCTTTATCGTCTTTCGCTTGGGCATGCGCTTGAGGTTTTGGATCAAGATCGCGAGTTGACGACCACCGTCGGCCTTCGATCAGCACCATAGTACCGGCAGTGGCTTCACGATAATACTTGCCACGAACTCCGCCCTTCAGTTGAGAGAGATCGTATTCCGTCCTCAGGTCGTCATTGTTTTTCTTCGCTGATGCTTTCTTCATGTTGTTTGCGCTCTCGCTTCGTTGCCTTTCGCCCGCTAATGAGTCGAGTTTGCTCACCCGGCGCAGACGACGATCTAGCAGGGTATTTGGTTGGTTACTTCAAGGTGCCGTGCAATATGGGCGGGGTTGACCTGTGAACAAAAAGAGCGATTCGCCGTTCCTATTTGCCAAGTACTACATCTATTCCCGAAAGAACCAGACCAAGCTGCGCTCGCGGCAATTTTCCAGCGTGATCGGTAAGGAGCGTTTTATCCAAGCTTACGATTTGCGAGATGTTGGCGACCGAGTCCTTTGGGAGCCCCGTCAACCGGGCCGAAAGCATGACGTTACCGGGAGCGTTGGCCCACTTCAGGTTGCTCGTGAGCGGAACGCAAACTACCGTCGCTATTCGGCTGCGATTAAACGAGTCTCCCTGCACAACCAGTACCGGTCGGCGGAAACCTGGCCCAGACCCGGCTGGGTCCGGAAGATCGGCCTACCAGATCTCTCCCTGAGAGATCACCATTCGCTGCGCTCCAGAATGCGCCGGGCCGCGGCAGAAACGAACGGGTCGGTTTCATCAACACCGATTTCAGCGCAGACTTGATTTATTTTTTCCGTCACATGGTCTGGCGCATGACGGGCAACGTACTCAACAAGCGCATTGCTGAACAACTCGCTGCGTGACTTCTTCATCCGGCGTGCAAGTCTCTCGGCCTTTTGGAAGACATCGTCAGGAATGGATACCGCAGTTTTCATACCCTGAGTATAACCGGGTGAGTTGCCCCAATCAAGATCCGAGATGGCGGGCAAACTCGCTTCTCAGCACCCCGAGATTTTCACATCACTGCGGTCGAACGCCCGGGATATTGAGCCGGATGCGATACAAGCCGCTGCGTGCGCAGAGATAAAGTGTTTTCCCGTCCGCATCGCCCCAAGCCATGTTGTGCGGGTGGCGCGGAGTGATGATCGTGCCCAGGTGTTTGCCTTCCGGCGAGATGACCCAGAGTCCGCCGGGAGCGGAGACGTACAGGTTGCCTCTTTGATCGACCTTGATGCCGTCCAGACCGTCCTCTCCAAGCGCGCTCGTGAAATCGAAAAAGAGCTTGCCATTGCCGAGCGTGCCATCGGCGTGCACTTCATAACGCATGATCGCCTTGTGCTTCTCGCCGATCTCACTGATTGGCTCGTCGCTGGCGAGCGCATGTTGGCCTGTCAGCGCGCGTGGCCAGTTGCCGACATACAGAAACTTCTCGTCGGGAGATAAAGCGATGCCGTTTGGACCGCTTAAGTCTTTGCTGACGAGCTGCAGCTTTCCTTTGTAAATCGAAAAAACACCGCTGAATGGCAACTGCTTGCGCGAGTCTTCGAAAGCCTTAGGAAAACCGAACGGCGGGTCAGTAAAGAAGAGCGTGCCATCGGATCGATAAACCAGATCGTTTGGACTATTCAAACGCTTGCCCTGATAACTATCCGCTAGAATCGTTTGTGTTCCATTGTTCTCATCACGCACGACGCGATGATTGCCGTGCTGATTGATCGTCAGCCGGCCCTGCGAATCCAACGTCAACCCATTCGATCCGGGTTGGCCGTATTCGGCAATGTCGACGCCTGAGTAGCCGCTCGGCGTGCGAAACACATCGAGTTTTCCTTCCGCATTTCCGTTGGGCGCGTACTTGTAGATCGTGTTCGCATTCGGATCGCTGAACAGCAAGTAACCGCCATCCTTGTTTACCCAGATCGGACCTTCAGTGAATTTGAAACCTTCGGCGAGTTTGAAAACCTTGGGATTTGGTCCCACAACTTCGTCCATCGCCGGATCGTTCCGCACAACTTCGACGTTAACCTCGCTCGGCGTTAGGGCTACGGGCCCAGTCGTGACGTTATAGAATTCGAGCTTCGCATAACGCAGGTAGATAAAGTTAGTCGGCGGATTTGAAAGCGGTCCGTTGATGCCGAAGATCGCCAGTTGAATTTGCTGGCCCGGCTTTACGTTACGCCCGACGACCAAATGATTCTCAGCATTCCAGCCGGCGATAACTGAACCGCCGGATTGGCCGAGAGATCGCGACAATTCACCGTCCACCCAGATCTCGGCATAGTCATCCAGGGACGTATCAAAAACGGCGGTTGATCCGGTCGGATCGAAATCGCCGATACGCGCCGGCACTGTCAGCTTGAGGCGATACCAATTGAAGCCGAGTCGCCCATTGCCGCGTCGTTGGTCCAACGTGGTCGGGGCGATGACTTCCCACTTCGAATCATCGAAGTCAGCGCCACCGGCGTGGGGCGTGTAGTCATACGTCCTTACCGGCGGGCCAGTCGGCTGCTTATCTGGTCCGGCGCCCACAAAATCAACTTCGACAATTTTCGTGTCGCTGTATCGCCATTCGCCTTTGACCGCACGCAGGCCAAAGTCGGTTGCGAGATCGATCATCGCTTCCGGCTTTCCGGTCGGGACATCGGCGGAAGTTTTGGCCGGCTGCGATCCATGCGTCAGGCTTACCGACAAACCAACGTACAGTGAAGCTGTAATGATCAGAAGAAGTGCAGCTCTTAACATTCGGGTGGGGTCTTGCGCGCTCATTTGTTGTCTCCTTTGATAGCCGAGGCCGCGTAATCGGCTCCGACCTTCGCGATGTCTTCGTCTTCCTGGGGCGAGTTGCCGCTGACGCCGATCGCGCCAACTACTTTGCCGTCGACAATGATCGGAACTCCGCCTTGCAAAGCCACCGCTCCCGGCAGAGCTAGCGCCGACACCCGTCCATTCTTCACCTGATCCTCAAACACTTTGCTGGGCCGTCGAAAGATCGCCGCCGTGCGAGCCTTGGCAATCCCGACCTCGACGCTGGCGACCTGCGTGTCGTCCAGCCGTTCGAGCACCAGCAAATAACCACCGTCGTCCACAACTGCGATCACAACCGTGGCGCCTCGCTTCTTTGCTTCCGCCTCCGCAGCTGTCGCAATCTTTTTCGCTGCGTTGAGCGTAAGCACTTGTTTGGTTGGCAACTGAGCTTCAACGGCCACCGCCGCCAGCATCACTAACAATGTCGCCGCGAGAATCTGAATTCGTTTCATGACAATCCTCTTTTCAGTAGGGTGGCAAAAGCGCCAAGACGCTAACGAACCTTAATGGTGTAGTAGAGAAACGCGCCGCCGACTGCCTTGAACCAGTGTGGAGTGTTGTTTGGGACGATGATCACGTCGCCCTTTGACAATTGACGCGTCTCGCCGCTATCGATCCGCGCACCACGAATTTCGTTTGGCGCAGTCTCTTTCGCTTCGACGGCCGAACCACCGGTCACAAAGGTCGCCGTGCCCTCCAGTACATAAATAATGTCGGTATCCAGCGTGTGAATCTCAGCCAAGCCGGGCTGATCACGCCGGCTGGTATGAACCATGTAGTTGCGATTCGTGTCATCCAGCAGTACCGCGCCTTTTGAAAAGGACGCCGCTACCTGGGTCTGATCAAAGAACAGCACAGGCAAAGCTTTCATCGGCATCGCCTCGCTCATCTTCTGTTCGCCAGAAAAGACGTTCGCGCCGGCCATCGCCAGTTCCTCATCCTGCTGAGCGCTTGATGCGCCGCTGACTCCGACCCCGCCGACGATTTGTCCATCGATCGTGATCGGCACTCCGCCTTGCAGTGGCGTGAAGTAAGCATCAGGCAAAGCGACCATCGCCGTCCGGCCGTTTTTTATAATGTCTTCGAATACTTTCGTCGGGCGTTTGAACAGCACGGCCGTACGCGCCTTACCAATCGAGATGTTTGCGCCCGCCGCAAACGTTCCATCCAGGCGTTCCAGCGCCATCAGGTTGCCGCCGTCATCGACGACGGCGATCACCCCGCCCGGCGCGTTGTTCTTCTTCGCATAAGCAACCGCGGCGGCAATAACCTTCTTAGCGCCGTCGATCGTCAGCTTCTTCTCGGTCGTATGTGCTTGCGCGAAAGAGGTCAGGCTAGTAAGGGCCAGAATCATTGCGGCGGTCTTAAGACTCAGTCTCATAGCTCTCTCCTTAACGAACGTTTCCTTCTTACCGGAGCGCGTAACGCCCTTCCGTCATGACTTGGATTAGTCCAGGCTGATGCCGGGCGGGACGCCCGCGCTCCGAGAAAGATCACATGCCCTGTTCAGCGGTAATCGTGACGCGAAAGAACTCGGCATTCTTTCCGGTCCATCGCGCATCATTCACACGGCGCACTACGCCATGCTCATCCACTCCAGTATTCATACCTTTTTGCCTCGGTCCCTGGTTCGGACCGATGCCGATCTCTTCGTCCACCTCCGTCCCGGCATTCCACAAGATCAACTTGTCGCTAACGTCGGCGCTGATGGGATTGCCTTTGGCGTCAAAGAGCGCGATGCCGTGGGCATCCGGTGAATAGAACCAATCGTTCGATTGGCCGAACATCATCGTGCTGTAGAGCTTCATGCCCGGCATTGCCGTGAAGCTGTATTCATAGCTGTCACCAGGACGAATCGGGCCAGCACCCATCGCGCCCACCGGCGTATTGAACACGCCATACAGATTCGACGCGTGATGCATCGTCTCAAGCGATTTGACTAACCCGGATGGATCACCGTCTTCAGCCTGCATTTACAGACCGTTGCTGCCCGCCATCTTGCCTTCTGTAAACAACGGTGCCTTCTTCGTGCTCAGCACAAACATGCCGGGCGACAATGCGAACGGGAACTTCATACCGTTCGAGGCTGTCATGCCTTCCGGGTTGGAAATGTTTTCGACCTTAACTGTGAATTTGGTTGGGCCGGCTTTGCGTGTGGCGACCGCGACCGTGAATTGGGCCAGGTAGCTTACGAGCAAGAGTGCCAAACCGATTGCAAGCTTTCGATGTTCCATGACTTAAGTTCTCCTTCTAAGAAAGTTGTTGATGATTAGCCACAGGGAACCGGAGACCGAGGTGACATCGCGACAATTGGCGACCACGTCCTTTTTTGTGTGTTGCTTCGCATGGTCCGTTCTCCCTCGTCGTCTCCGCGTCTCTATGGCTAACCGCTATCAGTTAGCTTCAAAGTTGCACCGGAAGATGCAACGCTGGTTGTTGTGGTGATGCAGCTTCGCGCAAGCGACCGCGCGACCCGCCTTAATCCGTCGATAAACTTCCGCCGCCAGGAGCATTCCTATGGTTGGCGCGGTGAAATAGATCCAGAGCGAGGTCCACACATGCGCGCTAAACGCTGAACCCAATGTGCGCGCCGGATTCATGCTCATGCCGGAAAGTGGTGACTCGATGCTGATATAGACAGCGACTAGCGCACCTGCGAATAGTCCCGTCCAGCGACCCAACCGCTTCGTGTTTGAAACAGTCAGGATTACCGTCATCAAGATGAATGTGATTGTTAGTTCAGCGACAAACGCCGCTGTCGGTCCTTTTGGACCAGGCAGAGTGGCCGCGTAGTTCACTGATTTGTGCGAAACCAGCATTCCCAGCACCAGTGAGGCGATTACTACGCCGACGATACCGCCAGCAAATTGACACAGAATATAGAAGACCGCATCCCAAGCCTTGATTTTTCCAAGTCGAAAAAACGTTAAAGTCACCGAAGGATTGAAGTGGGCTCCGGATCGTTTTCCCAAAGGCGAAAAGATTAGTGCCACGGCTGTCGAGCCCATGGCGACACCCATCAACATTCTTCGAATAACTTCACTTTGAATTCCCTGAGTAACCGGTGAGCCGGGGTGATAGAGCAGCACAGTAAAAGCGCAAGCGGAAATCATGAAAAGGCAAAGCTCACTTGCTTCCATCAAATACTCCGGCCAATGTGCATTCAATGCTTCCGTCATTTGCTGACTCCACCAATTAGAGACTTTGACAGGTTCCGTAAAAGTCCACGGTTCCGGCATCATCATTCGCCGGCGCAAACTATCGAACACACTGATACTGTCTGAACTTGTTAGTTCCATTTTCCTCATCGCGCGGCTCGCGCGAACCTCGCTCGCTGTTGATGTGATGCCTGCTCTAAAACAGGTCGGCAGGAGTTTCGCTCATTTGCTTGAAGTTGTTGCCACCGAACTCCCTTGCGCCGAGCAACTGCTCCGGGTTGGTCCTCAGCGTTAGTAATCGCCTTCGCTGTAGCCGCTTCTTAATCTTTAACCTTCGTCGCATTGTTTTACTTCCGCCTGACCCAAATTCCTCGTTCAACTTATTAGTCGCGGCGGCCCTCGATTCCTTACATGGAGTTACGAAGCGATTCGGAAATGCGCTGGCGAGCTTCGTCAACTAGTTTGAGAGACTCGGCGTTATCGTCTGGGCCAGTCGACTCATGTTGGCTGAGAAGTTGTCGAAGCAACGTGATCTGTTTGAGATATCGCGCACACCACGCGCATACCAGCAGATGCAAACGGAGTTTTGTCTGTTCAACTAAACCGAGCTGTCGTTCGAGTGATTCGGACATGACCGGAACCATTACCTGGCAGGGTTGCAGCGTGCGCAAAAGCCATCGTCTCGCCGCTTTTCTCGTGATGGTATAGATTTTCAAATGTGCCTCTTCAATCAATCGCGAGGACTGAGTTCAGTCCGCCATAGTTGTCGGGCACTTTCATTCCGTTACTCGGATCTTCAAGCCACCGGCTACCATCCACGATAAATTTGTATTGATAACTTCCCGCCTTGGGCGCATCAACTTCCACCAACCAGAGTCCGGATTCGTCCTTCCAAAGCGGCGTTGACGCCGTGTCCCAACCGTTGAAGTCGCCAACCAGCGAAACGCTTTTCGCCTCGTCGTCGTGATAAAGAAAAATAAGTCGTCCATTCTCAACTCGCGGCGGGCTGCAACCGACAGTCTTAAGTTCGTGCTCTTCGCGGAACGCCAATTCAACTGCTCGGCGGGGATTTACCACGCCATATCCCTGACGGATCGCCGGCGCTGTCGTTATGCGGTCTGCCGTCGAAATCAAAATGTTCTTGACGGCACCCGGCGTCAATTTCGGGTTCGCTTCAAGCATCTGAGCAACAATCGAACTGACAATCGGCGCTGCGAAAGATGTCCCATCGACATGTTGATAGTGCGTTGCCACGATCTTGTGACTTTCCAAAGTCGATTCGACAAAATGCCGAATGGTTGTTACATCTGCGATGGCTATCGATTCAGGGAGTTCAGCCGTTTCTTCAAGGTCACGCGCAAGGCTTCGCAATTGGTAATCCGGCGCCGCCGCTAATCTCGATAAGGCTTCAGCCCTTTCGTAATCACGGGTGTTGGGAAGAATTGGCGCTGCTACCCACATGGCCGGCGCAATTAACTCGGGCTTAACCGTGCCGCCTGCTGTCACCCCAAAACTCGAGTGATAGAGGCCGAGATCCTTCTGCCCTGGATTATTGCCGTCATCATAACCACCCACCGTGATTACCGATGGCGAATTTGCCGGTGGAATTGGAACGTGGTCAGTTGTATTTCCAGCCGCGACAACCACGATGATGCCCTGCCGAATGGCTTCTTCCGCCAGTTGGTCGATCGTGCTTTGAGAACAGGGAACGTCCTCGTCACCGCCGAGCGAAATGTTCAGTACACGAATGCTGAAACGTTCGCGATTTTTGATAACCCACCGGAGTCCCTTGGCAATGTTCTCTTCACTGATCCGACCGTTTTTACTGACTTTTACCAGCACGAGTCGCGCGTCCGAAGCAATGCCACGATATTTCCCGTCGCAAAGTTGACCATTACCTGCCGCAGCTACTGTGGTTTGTGTACCATGCCAATGCCACGACTCAGGGAGTTGGTCCGAATTAGTTGTAGTCTCTTGACCGCTGACATCGTGAAAAACCCCGATGCGGTTGTTTGGCTCGACCAGATCGGGGTGTCGATGAAATCCAGAATCAAGGAACGCGATAGTGACGTCTCGACCCGTAAACCTGGAATCGGCCTTGAGCCGATCTGCGGTCGGAATGACCGCAAACCGATTCACGCTGTGCGAGTGATCGTGTACGTTTAGGTTTGGAGGTTTCTTATCCATATTCCGAACAACCCGAGTCAAGGCAAACTCTGCCCTGCAGGAGTTGGTCGGACGAATGAAGAAAACCTTACGAGACAGGACGGGTTTTAGTCGTTGGGTTGGCTGAGGCGCAATTTCATGCGCTCACGCGCTTCGGCTGAAAGCGGAGGAAGAGATGAAGACTCAGGGTTTGGCTCTTGTGAGGCTTTAGTGCGAATCGTGTCTCGCATCAAATTCAGGTGTTCCAGATACCAAACACACCATAGGCAGATCCACAAATGAAGCTTAACGGTAATCCGCTCTCGAAGGGACAACTTCCGCTCCATCGATTCCGAGATGACCTTCACAATCTGTTTGCAAGCTGGCAGACGCCGGAGCAACCACCATCTAACCGCATGTTTGATTTTGTCGTAGGCTTTTAGGGCCATCTTCAGTCCGTTGCTTCTCTAGTGAACCAGTTAATCTCGAGACAATTGCGCAAATGCAGCCGAGCCCGGTGAAGCATCACCCAAAGGTTGTTCACGGTGATGTTCAGAGCCTCGCAAATCTGTTCGCTAGTCAGGCCATCAACTTCACGAAGAGTAAAGGCGCTTGCCGTGCGCTCGGGCAGGGGAGAAAGGCAATCGTTCAACACTTTCCAAAAATCACTGCGCTCGATCAATTCCGCCGGTGTTGCGTGCCAATCAGTTGGCGCGTAGTTGTTGTTCCAATGGTTGTTCCACTCATCAGTTCTGGTAAAGAATTCATTATGCTCGAACTCTTCGCCCTCAGTCTCTCCGATCGGCGCTTCGCGGGTGACTCGCCGGAAGTGATCAGTGACCTTGTGTTTCAGAATTCCTACAAGCCAGGTGCGCTCGGATCCTCGGCCTTCGAAACCACGGTAAGCCTTTAGTGCCGCCAAAAAAGTTTCCTGCACGCAATCTTCCGCAGCTGAACCGTCACGCAGACGAAAGATTGCGTACTTGTAAAGGTAATCTCCGTGCAAGTCCACCCACGCGCTAAAGTCCGGGGGTTGACTCTTGGGGGTTCGCTGGGGTCCGCTCATGCAAAAGCTAAGGCCTCAATTAGGCGACTTTGAAACGACTTCGATTTATTATTGCATAGGTTGCGATCCGGAGTAATGTACGAGGACCAGTGAAGGTGGAGCTTATGAACCTCATTCCCTGTCGTGATTGCGGCAGCATGATCGATCCGAATTCGCGCGGCTGTCCAACCTGCGCGATGAATCTCGATGCGGAAAGAATGATTGATAAGTTCGTCTTGGGCGGATTCAAACTCGCCCTGATCTTGGCGACTGCGATCGGTTTTCTATTCTTTTTACGACGATAGCCTTTTCGTCGTCAGTACTGTTCGCGTAAGGCGATCTGCACACATCAGCTTCGCGTCAAAGGACGGCGCCAGCGGTGCTTTTTTTCGACTAACCAACAACAGATGGGGCTAAGATGGTGGCGGGACGTGTTGATACGTAACCAGACGAAGCGAGACCTTGACGACCGCTAGGCGCGTAAATACCCGCTTATATCGTTTCGTAAGAGTAGGTGGTGTCGCCTTCATGGGACTTAAAATCCGTTGTCCGTAAGGTCGTGCGGGTTCGACTCCCGCCCTCGGCACCATTATTAATCTCACTGTTTTATCAACTCCCATCGCAGGTCGATACGTCGTAGTTGGCGCTCTCATATACTCTTGTTTCACAAAGCCGTCTGCGGCTTGACACTTAAAGCGCCTAACGGATCGGTAGCGTTGACTCATGAAACAGCCTCGCGTGTACCATTGATTTCTTCAATCGCGCGGTCAATTTGCTCCGCGCCACCGAGCAACACAAGCACGTCTTCACGCTGAATTGTAGTTTCAGGCCCTGGATTGATCTGCGTATGACCTTCACGAGTGATTGCGATTATAGTCACGCTTGTTTTCTTCCTTAATCCCAATTCTCCGATGGTCTTCCCGACCACCTGCGAATCTGCTTCGACAAACAGCGTCTCGGTCGAAGCGGATCTAAGCGCATCGGCAATCTCATTCATGTCAACAATCGGGAGTGATGGGGTACGCAGCATCTGGTAGCCTTCGCTCCTGATCGCTGCGACCTGACGTTGAATAACATGACGGGCAATGCCGTACTCCCGGAGCACGCGTGAGAAGATCTCTATGCTGGTCTCAAACTCTTCCGGGATTACTTCGTCAGCGCCAAGTTCACGCAAGTCTGATATCTCAGACATGTACCGGGTGCGGACGATAATATGAATATCCGGATTCATTTCCCTCGCCAGTGAAACGGTATGGCGGGATGCCATCGGGTCGGAAATAGCCAACACCAGAATGCGGGCGTGCTCCAGGCGAACATGGTGCAACACCTCTTTGCGCGTTGCGTCCCCGTAGATAATCGGCTCTCCTTGATCGCGCGCTTCCCGAACCGCTTCAGCGTTCAACTCCATCACCAGATAAGGGACGCCAGTTCTGCGAAGGACCTTGGCCAGGTTACGCCCGTTGAGTCCATAGCCGACGATGACAACGTGCCCACGCATGTGAGGCCCCTGGGGGTCGAATCCGGTGACCGTTGGCTCGAGCGGGGATCCCGGCGAAAACAGCGATTGCAGAGCGTAGCCGATGCGTGGCGCCGCCTTAATGAGAAACGGCGTGGCGATCAGTGAAAGAATCGAAGCAGCCAGAAACCGTTGGTAATCCGATTCTGAGAGCAATCCCTGCGGCAGTCCTGCCTTAGCGAGGATGAAAGAGAACTCACCAACCTGTGCCAGCCCCAATGCCGTCATCGTCGAGACGCGCAATGAATAGCGCAGTAAGCGCATTACTGCCAGTACCAGCAAAGCCTTTCCGAGCGTCAGTGCACCCACCCATGCCAGTACCGTGGAAACATCGGCGGCCAGCGCGCTTAGTGAGAGGAGCATGCCGATGGAGATAAAAAAGAGACTGTTGAAGACGTCGCGGAAGGGCAGGATGTCGGCCACTATCTGATGGCTGTACTCGGATTCGGAAAGCACTATGCCGGCGATGAATGCGCCAAGCGCCAGTGACAGTCCGGCCTGTAACGTCAGCCAGGAGGTGCCCAGACTCATGAGAACGACCGAGATGATAAACACTTCGGGGCTGCGCAAACGCACTATGTGGTAAAGCAGGTAAGGGACAATGGTTCGCGCGGCAAAGATAATAATGCCAATGGCGGCGACAGCAGTGCCCAGCGTGAAAGCAATTCTTGCAGCCGAAGTTCCTTCGCGACCACTCAGAATAGGAATCATCAGCATCATGGGCACGATGCTGAGGTCCTGAAAGAGAAGTATGCCAACGCCGGCCCTTCCGTGCGGTGCATCAATCTCCGCCCGATCGATATAGCTCTTGAGTACGATGGCCGTGCTGGAGAGGGCAAACAGAAAGCCGAAGAAGACCGCCTCGTTAAGCGGACGACCCAGCAGGTTGGTAATTGCGGTTACGAGAAGCGTGGTGAGAACAACCTGCAAGCCTCCCCCAAGCAGGACCAGTCGCCTCATTTCCAGCATGCGACGCAATGAGAACTCCAGGCCAATAGTGAATAGCAACAGCGCCACACCTATTTCAGCGAGCACCTCAATAGCCTGAACGTCCTTGATTAGTCCGAGTGAATGGGGTCCGATCAAAACGCCTGTAATCATGAACCCGACGATAGTGGGCAGACGCAACCGGTGGAATAGGAAAGCAATCGGGACAGATGCAAGCAACAGAACGAGTAAGTCCTGGAGTAATGGAGGAGAATGTGGCATAGCTACGCCAAGACCTCGTCGCGTATTTTCAGGTGCGCGATTTGTTCCGCCCGCACATTGTCCAGTCCTTCGCGTAAACCCGACTCGATGATCTGCGCTACCTGCGACGAAGAGTGAATGCGAGGGATAAAGACGAAATCCGCACCCCGGTTGTAAAGCTTAAGCGCTTTCTGAGGGCTATCCGCAGTCACTATGGCCTTTGCCTGGGGACAAAGCTGACGAATCTTTTTTAGCAAGCGCTCATTGTCAGTACCCTTAAGAATTTGATCGGGAATCGTAGATATCACCATTTCTGCATGGTGGATTTTTGCGTGGTGAAGCGTTTCCATATGAGCTAAATCGCCATAGATACATTCAATGCCGCGCCGCTGCAGCTCGGAGTACACCACCGGATTGAAGTCGATCACCAGAATGTCGTCGAGTAAAGAGTGACGACCGTTTTCGGAACTGCTGAGTTCAAACTCATGAATTATGGAGCTGGCCTCGCGGAAGAATCCCAGAAAGACCAGCGGCTTGAGGGAGGTCTGGGGAGACTCGCCGGCGCCTTGACCTCCCGCCAGATCCTTCAGACGCAAGGCCGAAAGTGTGCGGCTGAAAAATCTGGAGAGTTGGTGGTTGTAGCTAATCATGTAAGTTGAGGTAGTTGAGGTGATGACGAAGACAAATATGATCAGCGACACAGTCTGAC
>DASQKG010000212.1:0-4502 GCA_035630655.1 Pyrinomonadaceae bacterium | reverse complement strand
TACTTAACAATCTGACTACTTATGGCGAGTTGTTGCCTACTACAACTCGCACGATGACTTTCCGCGTAACCGCGCGTGATAACCGCGCCGGCGGAGGTGGCGTCGAATACGATTCGATGAAGGTCAACGTGAACTCAGGCGCCGGGCCCTTTGTAGTGAGCTATCCAAACGGCGATGAATGGTGGACTGCTGGTTCAACCAGGACAGTTACCTGGAATGTAGCTAAGACAGACCAGGCTCCAATTAGCGCAACACACGTCGACATCTATCTTTCCACTGACGGCGGGCAAACATTCCCGATCGCACTGGCCAGTGCTGTTCCGAATGATGGTTCACAAGAAGTTACGGTTCCAGGTATTTCGACTTCCGATGCGCGAGTGCGTATTTCAGCAATCGGAAACATCTTCTTCGATCTCTCGAACAAGGATTTCTATATCGATCCGCCACCGCAGCCGCCTGTAGCAGTCAACGATCTGGCCGCAACGGTCTTTCAAACCCCAGGTTTCATACCTGTGCTCAGAAACGACAGCGACGTCGACAGTCCCGTGCTCACCGTAGTTGCGGGTCAATCGCCGACCAATAAAGGTGGAAGTGCCGTGGTCCATGATAATGGGACGCCGGCAAACACTGCTGATGATGGAATCTTTTATACGCCGCCACCGCAATATTCGGGCCTTGATCAATTCACCTACACGATCAGTGACGGCGCGTTGACAGCCACCGCGACGGTCACTGTGGGCATCGCGCCGTTTTGTTCGCCCGAGCCCACTGGTACTTTTCTTGCTGACTTCGAAACAGACAACAACGGGTTTACGGTATTGACTCCGGGGAAACCTTCAGCGAGTCAGCCATGGACCCGCGTAACCGATCCCAAGTCGCACAGTCTCGTCACGTCCTTCTTTACTGAAGCCTTATCGGCCCAGTTGGCAGTTAAGGACGACCGGCTGATCTCGCCGCCTCAACTTCTCAGCTCCACAAGCCGTTTGAGCTTCTGGCATCGTTTCGACCTGGAATTTGATTGGGATGGCGCTGTGCTCGAGGTTTCAACAAACGGCGGCGCAAGTTATGTCGACGTCACTGCTGCCGGAGGAAACTTTATCAGCGGAGGCTACACGAAAATAATGGCCAATGGGCCGTTGGCTGCTCGCGGGGCCTGGACCGGCAGGTCGCCAGGTTTGATTAATGGCGCGGGTGATATGAACGTGGTCGAAGTAGACCTCGCGGCACTGGCCGGCCAGACCGCGATCTTCCGCTGGCGTCTACGCACGGATGACTTGACGGCGGACGAAGCGCTCGGCTGGTGGGTTGACGACATTCAGTTTACCAATCTGTTGGTCGAACCGCCGTGTAATACTCCACCGTGGGCCAGCAGCGTATCAGTCTCTACTAATGAAGATACCCCCGTTGACATAATCCTGACTGCCGCTGACGATGGCGACACTCCAGTTACATACACCGTGGAGACCGGTCCAGGTAACGGTACGCTGACAGGAAGCGCTCCTAATCTTACCTATACGCCTTCGGCAAATTATTACGGTCCCGACAGCTTTACCTTCCGCGTCAATGACGGTGAGCATCAATCAAATGTGGCCACTGTCAACATTACAGTAGTGCCAGTAAATGACGCGCCCACCGCCGGGCTTTCGGCAGCGCCTGCTTCGGGCGATGCTCCAATAACAGTTGCTTTTAGTGCATCGTCGGCTGACGTAGACGGCGATGCTGTCACGGCATACCGCTTTAACTTTGGAGACGGTTCTCCAGAGGTAACGCAGTCGACGCCAAATGCGAGTCACACCTACTACACTCCCGGCTACTACACGGCGACAGTTGTTGTGTTTGATGCCAGGGGCGCCGCCAGCACCAATACGGCCGCTGCCGAGGTTGAGGTTAAAGACCGGATCCTGGAAACCATCGAAGACAACGATTCCAGGATTGCCTACTCGAACGCCTGGCATCTCGAGAATTATTCGCTGGCGAGCGGCGGTCACTTCCGATACCACACGGGGAAGAATAAGAACGATTCTGTGAAGCTGGATTTCCAGGTGCTGGCCGGAAAGCTTGGAACCATCACCTACTACTTTGCTCGAAGCAATAAGGCCGGAACGGCTGAGGTCTACCTGGATGGCATTAAGCAGGCGACGGTGAACTACAGCAGTACGATGGGTACAACTAAGTCACCAGAGATTAAAGAGAGCAGCAACCTCAGCTACGGCAACCTGCAGCCGGGGGCACACTCACTTGAAATTAGAAACCTCGAAGACGTCGTCTACGTTGATCGGTTTGTACTTCAGAGTTCAGGATCAGTGGCACGACCGCCAGCGGGGCCAGGAGAAACCACAAATCAATCGAGTAGCGCCGCTCGTGGAGAAACAGCCAGGACAAGTTACCAGGCGCCTTCGAATGCGAAATCCGTTTCGATATTTACCGAGACCAGCCTGAATGTCCCGTTTCAGCTGGTGCTGGTCAATCCCAATGGATTGACGGTTGAAACTGTCAGCGCTTCGAATGGCAAGGCAAGCCTTACTCAACCGGTTACGCAGGGAGGTGTTTACGTAATCAAGGTGGTGAACCTGAATCTTGGGCCATTGCAGTTTACGACGACGGTTACACCGTTAACGACGAGATAGCTTTTGATTCGGTACGAATCCGGGAATAGTTAGAGGTCGGGAAGGAGGGCTTGCCCCCGCTCTTCCGTTGATGACCCTGGAGTCGCGACGAAGAGCGGGGGCAAGCCCTCCTTCCCGTCCTCGAACTATCTCCCAGGTTATCCAGCGACGTTGCGCATCAAGCTCGCAAATCGTTCGGCTGGAATGTTGCCACCCGTCAATACTCCCACTACCTTCTTCCCACGCAGTCCATCGCCCAGCTTCACTGCTGCGGCCAGAGATGCCGCCCCGGCGCCCTCGACGACTTGCTTGGCATGCCGTGCCAGCAGTCGAACCGATTCGTTGATCTCTTCATCCGTTACCAAAACGAAATCTGCGAGCAGTTCCCAAAGTATCTTGTTCGTCATCTCAAAAGGAACGCGCGTTGCCAGGCCTTCATGTTCGGTCTTCATCGTCGGATATGGATCCAGTGTGCGATTGCGCCAGGCGTGCCACATAGCGGGCGCGGCTTCTGACTGAACTGCGATTACGCGCACGCTCGGATTGAGTTGTTGCGCGGCGAGGCAAATACCCGAGGCACAACTGCCGCCGCCCGCAGGCGCAATGATCGCATCAACGTCGTGAAGGTCCTCGAAAATCTCCAGCCCGATTGTGCCGACCCCTGCTATCAACCTGGGTTCGTTAGCCGAGTGCACATAACGGAAGCCCTCTTCGCGTCCGACGCGTTCGCATTCAACGCGTGCTTCATCGAAGTCGTCGCCGTACTGACGAACCTCTGCGCCCAGGTCGCGCATTGCCTGCATCTTCGATTCGTTTACGTTCTTAGCTGGAGCATAAATGATCACGCGCATGCCGAAGAGACGGCCGGCGTAGGCGATCGACTGTCCGTGATTACCGGTCGATGCTGTGATCAAAGTGACTTGCCCACCTGCATCTTTTGCTTGCTCAACCCACCCGCCATCGCGCGGTACTGACTCCATTGCGTCTGAACTCCCGCTTACATTGCCAACCAGGTTGACGCCCCCGCGCACTTTAAACGCGCCGACCGGTTGCAGGTTTTCTAACTTAGCGTAGTAATCGCAGCCCAGCTCTTCAGAAATTTTCGCAATGCGAACGAGCGGAGTCTTAGGCAAGTAAGGCTTGATGAATTCGCGGGCCTCGACGATGTCTTCGAAAGTTGGCGGAAGCATGACGCGCAAACTACCAGTTTGCGAGGCGGGAAACAAATTCGTAACCAATAACAAAAATCTGAAGCAGTTTGAGCTTCAATTCTAAACCGCACCTGAGGGAATGAGTGACAGTCGCTGTGTGTTGCTAACAAACGGCGAGGCACGGTGGTTGCCACGCTACCATCGCACTGACTTCTGAGTATGGAAAGAATGCATTTTAAGATTTCCAAGTGGATCTGAAGTCAATTATCAAGGCTACTAAACATACAGGCCGCGGTGCTGACTCTGCGGCCCTTACAATGAGGCTATAAAGCTTACGGAGGAGAACATAATGGGTGAAACAACAGGTTCACAAACGCAACGTTCACGTATGGTCACGGGATTATTTAGAGACAGAGATAGTGCCGAGCAGGCGTATGGTTCGTTAACCAGTCGCGGCTACACAAAAGACGACGTCAATCTATTAATGTCCGACGACACGCGTAAGAAGCATTTCACTGATGACGGACGAGAAACAGAAATCGGCAACAAGGCCCTCGAAGGAGCCGGCACCGGCGCAGCTATCGGCGGCACCATCGGTGCAACGCTGGCAGCAATCGCAGCGATTGGTACCACGCTGGCGCTTCCCGGTTTGGGACTGCTGGTGGCCGGACCTATTGCAGCCGGCCTGGCCGGAGCGGGCGCTGGCGGCGCAACCGGCGGAATTATCGGCGCGCTGGTTGGGGCC
>DASQKG010000211.1:0-7647 GCA_035630655.1 Pyrinomonadaceae bacterium | reverse complement strand
AGTGGTCCTGGCTCTACTGGTTCTGCAACTGGCCTGTCAGAAGCAGGTCTCCCCGCCCACGCGAGCGCCCACCTTCAATCAGGACCACGCCTACTCTCTGCTTAAAGACCTCTGCAACCTTGGTCCAAGAAACCACGGCAGCGAAACCAAGCTAAAGGCTGAGAAGTGGATTCAGGACAAGCTTAGGGATGCGGGTGCTGAAGTCTCGGTTCACGAATTTAACTATACCGGGAAAAACTGGGCTGGCCCTGAGTCGTTTAGAAACATCGTGGGCCGGTTTAGAACAGCCGACCAACGGAGAGTCCTGATCGGCACGCATTACGACACTCGCTCCTGGGCAGATCGCGATCCGCGGCGCGAACTAAGGTCAACACCGATTGTCGGGGCCAATGACGGTGCTTCCGGCGTCGCCGTTATGCTCGAGATGGCCCGCGCCTGGAAAGAACGCCCGCCGCCTGTTGGCGTTGATCTGTTTTTCTTTGACGGAGAAGATTTTGGCAAAGAAGGCGAGTTTCAGGATTATCTCGTGGGATCGAAGGTGTGGGTCAAGGACCATCCGGAGTACAAGGCTGAGTGGGGCGTTGTTCTGGACATGGTTGGAGATTCCTCACTTCGCGTCCTTAAGGAGAAGTCCTCGGCGGCGCGTGCTTGCAGGGCTGTTCGACGCATCTGGGATGCGGCAGAGAGAGTGGGATCGTCTGCCTTTGTCGACGAATTTTCCGGGAGTCTCTACGACGATCAGTCAGCGTTCATCGCTCGAGGTATTCCGGTCGCACTGATCATCGATTTTGACTATCCGTGGTTCCACACGATGGAAGATCTCCCAGACAAGTGTTCCGCTGAGAGCCTGGGCCAGGTGGGAAGGGCTGTCATGGAGGCGATTGACGCAGATGCCCCTGCCTCCAAATAACTGCGACGTCTGACAGGCCCCTGACTACCAAGGATCCGGTTCTTCGGCACCGGCTATTCTTGCCGAGCCCACACGGTATCCGTTCGCCGCGGGTAACTCTTCCGCTACATCGCGTCTTACAAATAAGACCAACTCATGACCAGGTCTTAGCGTAAAGCTGCCTATCGGGTTTGCATCAGATTTAACCAGGATGTATCTCTCCCCCAAGAACGACTGAAGATTGGGTTGCTGATCCATTGACCCGACGACGATCCATGCATCGGATTGAACAAGACCATTGTGGTAAGAGACCCTTGAATAATTTCTGAGATACCAGGGCAGGGGCCAGTACTCCCGCGCGGTGATCAAAATCTCTGTCTGTTCACCAGTCCCAGCCTGCTTCGATATTCGCTCGATCTGGTCCACCAACGGTAGAAACTCACGGACAGTGTGTACGTAAACATAAACCTGAGATGGATCGTCGTAGCGAAAAAAGTTGAGGCGGATCGTCTGATAAATTGAAAGTCCGAGGGCTGCGAAGGCGATTGCAAGAGGTATTAACTTCCGGGCGGTATTTCGTGCGCCCGTGGAAAGCTCTTGCAGAAGGCGGCCGCTGCTGAGAGCAAGAGGCAGCAAAAAGTTCAGCATTAGCCAGGGTGTCTTATAGGGAATGATGGAGTAAGCGGCTATCACCCCGAGAGCCCACAAGGCCGTGAACACAGCAAACCTGTCCCTGCGGCGCCATAAAGCCAGCGCGATACCGGCTAATCCAAGCAATAAGAGAGTGCTTTCTTTCCGCCACATCCAAACCAGGTAGGTTGACCACGGTTGGGTGTGAACCTGCGTCCCCGTTTTGCTCCAGTGGGTAAAGGTCTTCACCGCGTCGTAAACGCCTTTTGGATAATTAGTGAAAAACGATGAGTACAAGAGGATATTGACCGCCACGAACACAGACAGTCCGGCCAACGCCAGGATTCCGACTCCAGAAGCGCCTCCACTTCGATCAGTTATGGATCGGGGCGCCCCTGTCTTCTGTGATTCTTCTTCTGCGGGGTCGACTGTCTCGCTAGGTTTTCGAAAGACGGCGAACGTCATGGCCCATGCGACGACCAGTACCCCGGCGGTAATAATCGCAGTTTCCTTCGTAGCAAAGACGAGGCCGGCTAACCCGGCGAGAAGTAGCAGGTAACCAGCTTTGGCGGTTTCATGAAACTTCAATGCGACGATTACCGCTGCGAGCGTAAAGAAAACCAGGAGACTCTCATGGATGAAGTAACGCGAGAGGTAAACCGCCCCAGGTGAAACAGCCAGGGCCCCAGCAGCCGTAAGAACCGCAATCTTTCCCATTCGCTTTCTGAGAAGAAGAATTAACCCAATGGTGGCGATACCGAATGCCGCGGGAACAAAGCGCATCGTGAAGGTGGTTAGTCCGTATCGGTCGCCCAAAGCGCCGCCGGGGAGAAGTCTTGAAATCCAGGGAATAATGGCCGACAAGTAAAAGAGAGTCGGTCCATGGTAATTCTCGGGGTCATATTGATAGACACCGTCGCGGACTAGCAGTTTAACGAAGTTTCCGTTTACGCCTTCGTCGTGATGGAGTGGTACAAGGTCCAGATCGTAAAGACGCAGCAATGCGCCCGCTATCAGAATTGCGGCCGCGCCAGCACGCCAAACTCTGTCGCTCACTTCCCGTTTTTCATCTGCGTCGGGCATGAGTGGGGAGTTTACGATGGAGAATGGATCGAGCTCAATTGGCTTGGGGCAAGGAGGCTTTTCAGGCTGTTACGTTGGCGCCTAAGTTGTTGGACGGGAAGCAGACCGTTGACAACCGAGGTTTCGGGTGGGCCAGTGGAAGAGGATTTCCGATTTAGTTGCTTCGAAATGATGCGGCTTAACTGGCCCAAACTCCCGAGTTGAATTTACTGAGGATTAAGCCTCCTGTTGAGTTCCTCTGCATAGGGCTGTTTTAGTTTCGTAAGAATATCCTGTTGATCCTGAGCGCCTTTTCGATCGCCGCTATCGAGTTTTGCGAGACCAAGCAAGAATTGGGCTTCGGCGTTGCTTGCGTCGAGTTTTACAGCCTCCTGTAGGGCTTGCACAGCCTCGGTGGGCTTCTTTAAGCGCTGATAAGCGAGACCAAGTGCATAGTGAGCCGAGGCATTCTTAGGATTGAGGCCAATCGCTTTTTTATATTGCTCCACTGCTTGCTCGTTCTTCTGTTGATTCGAATAAGCGTTGCCCAGGTTGTAATAAACGCTGTCGTTTTGAGGTTCAATACGTGTTAATTCCTCAAACGCTTTAGCCGCTTCCGCGTGACGTTTCAACTTATCGTATGTATTGCCGAGAGTGTAGTGAGCATCCGCGTCATAGGGATGATGTTCCAGAGCCTTCTTCAGGGGTTCGATTGCTTTTTCATATTCGCCACCCTGGTAATAGAGGTTGCCAAGGTTGAAATAGGTATCCGGTAAGTCCGCAGCTTTTGGGTTGTCCTTAATATACTTCTCCATCGTGGTGGAGAGCTTATCCACAATTTCTGGCGCTAGCCGCTGTTGGGTTTTCAGATCGGTATTGGGAACAGCGTCCTTGGGAGCGTTTTCGACTGGAGCTACTGTCTGAAGTGCGACGGCCGGCTTTTGAAGTGCGGCGTCATTTTCTGAGGTGGACCGCTTTCCGCCAAATTGCCTCATCACTATCAGGATAGCAATCAGCGCCACGGGAAAGAGCAAAAGAAGCCATTGTCTTTTCATCGATAAAACCCTCCGCAAATAATTGGAGATGATAATACGATAGTCAAATCTGTAGCAACCTGGTGAACTGGTACCGATCTGTGCCGCGCCCCCGCGTCCGGCCAATTCAGGAAGGGCTTTAGGCACTGCGACCGGCGAGCGTTAATATCGCCAAAAAATGTGCACTATGTCACACACCGTACAGACGACTGAACCCAGATCCATTACTCTCCGGCTATCTGCACCTAAGCTAATAGCGGACATTGAGACCTGCTTGAGTACCGCTTTGCGAGCTAAGACTACTCCCCGCCGCATGCCTAGGTTTGATATTTCGATTAGCATGCATTCGAGCCGGTCCAGCGAGGCACTCCAACGCCCCTTAGTGTTGAGCGAAAAACCACTTGTAAGTATTGACTACGGGTGTTGCGTGTGTTAAGTTGCCCGGCCTTAGACTTATGCTGGCTCCCTACTTCCGTTTCGGTTGGAACTGACAAGTCTTTAAGTTAATTGCTGGGTACATGTGTGATTTTGTAATTGACAAGGACTTGGCGTGGTGATAGTTTTTGCGCAGTTCCAGCTTTAATTCACGCAGTCTAGGCTCATGGCTTTTCCAAAAGCCCCTAGTTTTTGATGAACAACAACAATTTTCCCGCTCAAAACAGGAGGAATTCCAATGCGATCTTTGGTTCGGTATAGCCTCATAGCCCTTGGGCTGATGGCGCTGGCAATTACAGTAGCCGTCTTCCGCCCCAGGCTAGAACAAAAAGCTATGGCACAAATTCCGACGGGTTGTAACCCGGCGGTTGCGCCAAACAAAACAGATCCAGAAAACCCAAACAGGTGTTTGGTAATCAGCTCATTCCGCGAAAACGGCCCCGCCGGAACCGGTGATGAGTATGTAGAGCTCTTTAACGCCAGTATTATAGGCGTCAACGTCAGTGACCTCTCAAGCGATCCGCAGGGAACTGCCCAGGGAATCGGCATCTTTGCTTCGACCGGTAACGGCTGCCCGACTAACATCGGCGGTGGCTGCGTCGGCGCTGCTAATGCATCGACCCTGGTCTGCCAGATTCCAGGTTCTGTGAACATTCCGGGAAGAGGATACTATCTCTGCGTCGGAACCGCGTACAGCCTCAATAATTTGGGCATAAACGGCGGAACCACTCATAGCGCCTGTCTGGTTGGTGATCGAACGACGAATTGTCAATTGATAGGCGCCGGCAATGCCACAGGCAACAACATTCCAGACGATGCCGGTTTGGCGTTGCTGGACATCGGCACGCAGATTATCGATGCGTGTGACATTGGGGGCTTCCTGTGTACGACTGGCTTCCAATATTCGGGTGGCGTACGGCCCAATGCTATCGTCTATGACAAGGTCGGCTTTGATCCATACCAGCAGGGTGCTCCTGCTCCTGGATATCCGACATTTGCCGACCAATACTGCGAGACCAAGTGTCTGGCGCCGGTTGGCGATATGAGCGTAATCACGGCCGGTCAGTTGCAGGGCACATGCCCGCCAACGGTCACTCAGGCTGGGGCAACGTGGCCAGTTATCCAGCACTCGACGTTGCTAAACGGGGTGGCTCGTTGCTACGGTGAGTCAGGGCAATACAAGATTGAACGCCGTCGAGCAGCCAGTTCGTTCTTACCGAACCCGAATGCAGGCGACATTCACCGTGACACGCAAAACAACGCGGATGACTTCATTTTGCTAGCTCCAAACCCGTCCAGCTTCAACGTGGGCGTGGCTATCACTGGTAACGCAGGTGTCACCAGCGTGCTAGGTGCGGCCGGTCCACATACGAGGAAGTCGCCTCCAATCCTGGGCCAGGGCGTGTACACAGGAGCTGCCTTCGATATCAATAATGCAAACCAACTAGGGGCGAGCAATGCAGAGCGCCGCTACAACCTGGATCCGAATATCCTGAACCCGAGCAATAACCCGCAGGGGACTTTCATACTGCGTATTCGGTTCGTCAATAATGGCAACGCAACCGTGACTGGTGGGCGTTTCCGGATAGACGACATCAGCGGTATGTGCGGCAACCAAACCGGGATATTTGCGACTGGTGTTGGCACCGGCAATCCGCATGTGGCTCCTCCAACCAACGTGGCGGGTTTAACCGCTGCTCCGGCAACCCAGGAAGCACGAAACCTAAGGCTGCCAATCTTCCCGGCACTTACGCCAGTTCCTAACTGTCAGGGAGAAGGGTCAGACGCAGGCGGCGCTTTCACGGCAATACTTAAGGCCGTGAACATGAATGCCGAACAGGTGTCGCAGGCTAGCGATGGCACTCTGTTCTTTGTTAACGGAAGCTCGATCGAAGACATAGCCGTAGCTGCGGCAGCTCCTCCAAATGGAGGGACTAATCTATCGCCATTAGGCGGTGGGGGTGACAACAGCCTTGTCATCAACTCCCAACTGCCTTCGAATGCAGTAGGCGATGGCGTGTCGGGCGGTCCAGGAACTTTCGCTTTCACTCAGCCGGCTTCAGGAAGCACTACATCAAGCACAAGGGTGTTGCGTGTGGGCTTCAGGTTTGGCGTGGTTAGAGCGGGACGTTTCAAGGTGTTGCTTGGCCGTGAAATGGCAGGCCCATCACCAGTGAACTAAACCATCAACCGGAATTCCTTGTGGCTTTAGAGCCAGAGCAGGGGAAATAGCTTCCCGGCGGCGGTCGACCCGCCGCCGGGAAGTCTCTTTTGTACTACTATGATTTTACCTTCCATAATCTCTTTTACTGCAATTAGCCTCGGCCTACTTCAAGGCCCAACGACTCAATCAAAAGCGCCAGTGCAGCCAGCGGCTCAGGCCCAGCTACCTGCAGCGCAAAAACCCAACCCAACACCGACTAAGCCGACCGCTAAGGGATCAACTCAGAAGAAGCCTGTGCCTAAATGGCGCGTGGACTCAATGACTACACCCTACATGGCGGTTTCCGTGCACGCGAAAAAGGCACCCCTCGCTGAAGTGATCGCTGAGATATCGAAACAGTTGAAGATCCCGGTGGTGCTCGCACCCAAGATAAAAGCGGAAATGGTTTCGACAGACTTCGACAATTTTCCGCTGGAAGCGGCACTGCGGCTCCTTGCTCCAAAGGTAATCATCGATTATGTGATCACCGGAGGAGAGGGGCCGATTCCCTCCAAGAAAGAGGCGATAGCTGCTTATTTGATGGCGTTGGGCGAGTCTCCCTCCCGCGAGGGACCATATATTCTGAACAGGAGTGGCGCTCAGATGCTGGTCGGCACTATATACGCCACTGAGGAGGAAGAGAAAGCGGCCCTCGAGTTGAAGAAAAGCATGCTTCAGGTTACGGAGCAAAACGGCATCTTCGATGTGAAGGCGGAAAAGCAATACCTAACCGATGTTTTGCAGGAAATCGCAGATAAAGCGAACATACCTTTCTCCTTGATTACGACCGACGGTACCCAAATGGAAATCGACCAAATCGTGACCTGGGATATCAAGGCCGTGACCCTGGAACAATTAACTAGGGGTTGGCTTCCCAACGGTATTCGTTTATACTCACGCGTGGATTTGCAGAGCTATGTCGAGAAACCTTTGCGTCTTACTATTGAGCCGTTGGACGCTACCCAGGTCGAACGGATAGTTACACCTTAAACGGGAGGAAACGAAGTTGACTACACAGAATACAGATCAGACTAAGAGAGAGCTTAGAGCGGGCGACGGCCAAACGGCGAAGAGACCTTTTATCGAACCGGAGATTTCAGAACCGGTGGGTGTTCTTGAAGCGACCGCCTTTTTTCAAGTGATCGTGGGCGGCACCAACGTCGATCCAAACCTGACTCCGTAATAAGAGCACAGCTTGGATAACGGGCGGGCCGAAGCTGTGCTCGCACCAGCACCTGAGGTCCTACAACCGTTGATGGCAATGACGCGACCGGCGATAACGTATTCTTACGCTATCGCCGGTCGATCTTTGTGTATTAAGGCCTCTGACGAATGGGCCGCCAAACTCATTCAGAATTTTCTGCGCGACTTTCACCTCGAGCCTGCAGTCGCGG
>DASQKG010000210.1:0-16802 GCA_035630655.1 Pyrinomonadaceae bacterium | reverse complement strand
GTCATAGTAGGATTTTATTGTAGGGGTGTCCCTCCGTGTGAGCACCCCCTGGTTGCGGCTACCTTGTGGCCAACACGAAGGGGTGCCCTCGGAGGGACACCCCTACAATCTAATGAGGCCATTTCTTCAGCCACGATGGGTAATCTTTGTTTAGAAGCTGGTTGGGTTCGTCGACGTACCAACGGTAACCGTTTCGTCGCTCTTCTTCTATTTCATCAATATTGTATTTAACGATACCGTCCCGGCCGATGAAGATTCCGCGGTTGGTTCCGATCTCATAAAAACGCGCCCAGATAGGCTCGGCCGTCTTATCGTGGACCACCACCCACTGAGCATTTCCGGGTTTCGCCGAGTCAACTTTTTCGATCCATTTAATCCCAGCAATCTTCGTCGCCTCAAACCACTTAATTGCAGACTCGACAGCGTCGATGGTTTGTTGACTGGGCTTGCTTAGACTCATTAGAAATCTAACAACCCCAACGCTTTCCCCGCTCGCCAGCGCAACCGGCTCAAACGTTCTCGCCGGCGCGGGCGCCAACGTAACCTCATCATGCTGAGCGGCCCACACAGTGCGCTTACCTTTCACAACTACCTGCGTTTTCAAGATGCACTCTATTCCCTTTTGCAACGCGTCTCGGGCCTGGCTGCGGCGAGCCGCGTCAACAAAACTATAAACCGCCTTGTCTTGTGCGATATCGCGCACGAGCTTTAGCACGCCAATCATCGCGCCATCGTTGAACGTGATATGCGCGTAGTAGCGTTTGGCATTCGGAAAGTATTGAGGCCACCCGCCGTTCTCGTATTGCGCCTTCAGTAAATAATCCAGGCCTTTGAGAAAACTCTCCTTATGTCTCTCGAGTTTTTTCGCTTCGTAGACCCTCGCCAGGAAAGTGAGTTGTGTGTAGGTAGCGCCGTTATCGATATTTGAATCTATTTTCTGCTTTTGTTTAGCGACGGCGGCAGCGTTCGATTCAGTTAAGGCAGCGGCCATGTCTATGTTCTTGGGCCACCCACCGGTGTTTCGTTGATATAGCAGCACGTTGTCGGCGATGCGAGTCGCCTCCACGTCGCCATACCACGCGGCGTCTTGTTTCAGGATTTCGTTCCAGCTAACAGGTCTGGCGTTCTGCGCATTACCCGCAAGAGCAAGAGCACAGAGCATGATGGCGCTATTAATAAATCGAATACTTCTTTGAGTCATTATTCCGCTCAGACTACGAAACATCCGGGAACAGTTCATCCTATTCAATTGAGCCGCCCGGGTTCTTAAAACCCCGCGGCGGCTCAAATTAATTAGTTATCTAGCCTTTAACTAAAATACAAACTTAACTCCAAGCTGAATGTCCCGCGGATTGTTTCGTTGTGTTGTCACCACACCGAAAGCCGCATTTGGCGAAGCCGCGGTACCTGGATTAAGACCTATGCCGGCGCCGAAGTATGGATGGTTGAAAGCATTCAATGCTTCGCCGCGAATCTGCAGGCGTTTGGTCTCGCCAAATTTGAAGTTCTTGGTTAGAGAAAGGTTGGCTACTGAGAAAGCCTGATTGCGAACGTTGTCGAGCGTGGTGGGAACGTTTCGCAAACCGAATCCAGTTAGCGCTACCAAACCGGGAGCGATAATCGCTGAGCGATCGATGCCATACTTCCCGCCTTGCCCGTCATTCTTGCCCAATAGACTCTGTATAGACGACGGGTCGTCGGGATAATACAAAGGCGCCGCAGTCAGCAGGAAAGGCTCTCCGCTCTGCCACTCGTACGTGCCGTTGATCTGCCACCCACCTACGAATGCATCAAGCAATTTATTCATATCGTTGCCAAACGGGCGACCACGGCCGATAGGCAGTTGATAGGTTCCGGCAAAAGTGAAGCGATGTGGACGATCAAACACCGATATTCGATCTTCCAGTTCGGTATCAGAAGGATTCAAATAGTTCACTTGCTCGCGCAGGTTCGCATAGGTGTACGTCATCGTGAAGGTAAGGTCCCTCGCGAATCGCTTGTTTGCCTGCAGTTGCAGCGAATTGTACCGGTTGGTGCCGTTGTACTCCTGAATAAACAAGTTGGTGAACTGTGGGAACTGGAGCAACGATTGCCCGCGGGTCATGGTCGTGGCCGTGTTAAACGGACTGCCAGTTCCCGGCAACAGGTTACGGAATGGATTGGTGTTGGCTCCCAGGGATGCGGAAAGATAAGCACTAATCGCCGTATCAGCGGCCGGCGTGCTCCCCAGCGTGCACGGTGACGTGAAGCCGGCGAGCCCCGGACAGTTGAATTGACGCGGAACGAAGTTCAGGTTTCGGTTGACCGGCAAGTCGTAACCCCAGGCCGTGATGTAGTTGGCCTCGACCACGAACTGTCCGGGCAACTCGCGTTGAAAACCAAAAACCATTCGTGCGAACTTTGAATTCTTACGGCCCAACGGAATGATGGGAAGGTCCGACGCCGCGACGTCAGCTCCGATGCCAGTCAGCAAACCTAAACTCGAACCCGGTGATAAGTTGAGACCGCCGGCGCCATTCGGGTATGGGTTGGTCAAAGTGGCAACGAAGGTCAGGCCATTGTTATTTGTCGGCACGAACGCCGTGGTGCCGGCGAAACCGATTTGCTGTGGAGTTTCAATCTGGAACGGCGCCATGAAGATTCCGAAGCCGCCTCGCACGACGGTTTTGTCGTTAAGCTGGTAGGCGGCTCCGATACGCGGCTGAATATTTCCTTTGTCGGCGTCCCAAATCTCACGGTTGCTTTGGTCGGCAAAGGTATATCCACCGAGCACTCGAAATTGATCCGGGGCCACGGGGAAACTGTTCGCGTTGTACACCGCGGCATAAGCCGCGCGCGCCGCTGCATTCACCGGACTCGGTGTGGTCAAATCAAAGCTTCGCAGAATACGGTCGAACCGTTCGGTAAGACCGACTTCCAATTCATAACGCACTCCGAGATTCAAGGTGAGCTTCGGTGTTACACGCCAGTCATCCTGGACAAACAAGCCGTGATACAGCGACTGGACGGAGTAATTGATTGAGTTATCGATCAAGCTCGAGTTGCCACCCGAACCGGTTGTGGGAACACCCAGCAGGAATGCCGCGATGTCACGGCCGAAGGCATTGCGCAACGTGGTGGAAGAGTTCGACGCCGGCGCGGTGTATAGCCCATCAAAGAAAAACTGGCCGCCCTGGTAACCGTTGCTATTAAAGTTCTCTCGCACAGCACGAAAATCATAACCATACTTAACGCTATGGTTTCCGATCACCTGATTCAGGGACGGCTGGATCGACCCCATCATGAATGGCCGTATGCGACCTGAATTCCAATCGGACCTGGTGGAACCGAGCGTGGAACGAATGGGCCGCGTGGCATCGAGATTTCGAATCATGATCCGTGGGAGATATTCATAACCTCGAAACGCCGATAAAGACGCGGCAGCAAAAGGCAGTGTTGCCGGATCAAACGTTGCGGCCGGTCGTCGCTCCTGTTCGAATCTATTAAAGCTCGCCCTCAAATCGAAGACTAAAGAGTTTGACAACATCGAGGTGTAGTCGATATTTCCCCCGTCGTTGGTGCGATATTCAAACCCGGCGGTAATGGGAAAACCGTTAACTACGCCGGCCCAGTCCTGGCGGTTTTCCGGATTGAAGCTGTGGTAATACTTGCCGAAGATTGAATTCTTTTCGTTGAACCGATGGTCAATGCGTGCCAACCAGCCTCTGTAATTCTGCCGGCGAATTTGGTTTGAAAAGAAGTTGTTCTGCGCACCACCAGGTCCTACGCCTGGAGCATTGGGCAGCGGGTAGTATTTAACCAGCGCTGCAGCTACTGGATTAATAAGATTCGCTGGAATTATGTTGCACGTCGAATTGGCAGGCAGCGCTCCTGATGTCGGGCAGCCGAACGACGAACGCACGACGTTGCTACCGCTGGTCACGCCTGAGAATGGGTTAAAAATGATCGTGTTCGCGGGATCAGCGATATTGTTTCGGTTGACGATCAGTGATGAAAAGTCGCCTCTTCTCATGGCCTCTGTTGGGACTGTGAAGAGCTGCGGCTCCGCGACGTTGTCCTTGAGTCTTTCGTAGGAGAAAAGGAAAAATGTCTTTTCGCGTCCGTTATAAATCCTCGGCAGGTAGACTGGACCACTTAACACGGTACCAAACCGGTGATAGGTGCGTTCGGGACGTTCCTGGCCACTACGATTTGAAAAGAAGTTGTTGGCGGTGCGACTGCGGTCGCGGTTGAAGTACCAGGCGGTACCATGCAGGTCCTTCGTTCCACTTTTGACAGCGACGTTGACTGTGGCGCCGGCGGAGTAACCTTGCGCGGCATCGAATGTATTTGTCTGGACCTTAAACTCCTGAACCGCATCCGAAGGTGGCGAGAAACCAACGCCGCCGTCAAAGGCGTAGTTGGGTGAACCGTCGAGCGTAATTTGATTTGCGCCCGTGGCGCCATTCGATCTAAAAGCCGCAAGGTTTCCATTCGACGTAGGGCCAGTAAATAGAGGATTACCTGTGTAACCAATTCCCGGCGCGAGAGTGGCTAACTGATAAGCGGTACCCTCTGTCAGTGGTAACTCACCGATCTGCTGACTGGTAATAACGGTTCCGGTGCTGACACTTCCGGTTTCCAGAATAGGCGCGCCGGCCATGATAGAGATGGTGGCTGAGATGCCAATCTCCATCTTGATGTCCAGCGTCAGCTTGTCCGCCACTTGAATCACAATGCCGTCGCGGGTGGCGGTCGTGAAGCCATCCTTGGACACGGTCAGCATGTAGTTCCCGGGCTGCAGCAGCGAGAAACTATAGCTACCGTCTTCGCGAGTCGTGAATGTGTTCTCGACATTCGTGCCGACGTTCTTGATTGAAACTGTGGCGCCCGGCACGACAGCATCCTGCGGGTCTACGACTCGTCCGGCCAATGAGCCGCGAAACTCCTGGCCGCTGGCCGGCACAATCGTGCAAATCAAGAGAAACAGGACAGCGGTGACGTGACGGATTACTTGCTTACACATATTTTTGCCTTTCTAAATTACCTGTAAAGGCCGCCGGGACGGACCCATATTTGAAACTATCCGCAGAAGTCGCTTGGAGCCAACACCTGGTGGCTCAATGTGTCTCGGTAATACCAACCGCTACTTCGCCCCCCAATGGCGTGTCGGACAACGTAGGGCTTTGGGACTCCAAATTTCCGAATGGTTCCTTTTGAAGCAAACCACCCATTTGCCTTAATTGTATTGAACTATGAAAGAAGGCAACTTCGTGCGGTCCGGTTCTTCAAGCCAATTATGACCACTCCAAAATTGGGCGCATTCTGCCTCAAGTCCCTCCCAGTGTCAATACTTAATCTGACCAATTAACAACGAGCACATGAAAGGTCTGACCACATATTGCAGACGGCAATAGCCATAGTTTTTAAAAGTCTGGCGGACCGCTGCGGCCCGGCTTACGTGCGTTATTTTGGATTGGTAAACACGAACCTAAAGCGAAACAGTCTGCTCCGCCCAGAATTGAAATTCTCGATGCTTATGTTCTTCGGCCTTGGCTAGCACTTCCCCACTCGCTACGCGGCGGACCTGATCGAAGACCCGAGCGCCTACTTCATCGATTGTTTCGGTGCCATCGACTACAGTGCCGGCGGAGAGATCAAGGTCGCGAGACATCCGTTCAAAGACCGGTGTGTTTGAGGCGAGCTTGACCACGGGGGCGATTGCGTTACCTATAGTCGTTCCACGTCCGGTGGTGAAAACGATGATCGTCGCGCCCGCTGCCACCAGCCCGGGTGTTGATTCCTGGTCGTAGCCGGGCCCCTGCATCAGATTTAATCCACGTACCTTCGTTGTCTCGGCGTATTCAACTACACCTTCGATCCGCGTTGTGCCGGCTTTGGCAATCGCACCCAGCGACTTGATCGTAATGTTGAGCAGGCCGCCGGCGATGTTGCCGGGACTTGGATTCTGATTTAGTACCGCGCCGAATTTCGATGCATACTCCTTGTACCAATCAACCAGCCGGTAGATCGCGCGGCCTGTGTCAGCATCTTTTGCGCGGTTCGCCAGGACATGTTCCGCGCCGCAAAACTCCGGGACCTCGGTGATCAGCACAGTCCCGCCGGATCTGATTAACGTGTCGGCAGCGCGTCCTAACGATGGATTAGCAGAAATCCCCGAGAAGCCATCGGAGCCGCCACACTTCACCCCCAGGACTAATTCACTGATTGAACACTCCTCACGGGCCACCCGATTGACTTCGGGGAGCATTGCTTCAACTTCCTTTAAGCCGCGCTCGATAGCCGCCTGCGTCCCTCCAACTTCCTGAATGCCGATCTTGGCCACCGGCTTGTCGAATGACTTTTCTCGCTTGAGCAAATATTTTTCCACCTGTGAAAGATTGGTTTTCTCACATCCGAGGTCGATCAGAATCACGCCGCCTACGTTCGGGTGATCGGCGTAATTCGAAAGCGTGCGGAGCATAACGTCGATTGTTGATCCATCCTGACATCCACATCCTTTGTTGTGCGGGATAGCCACTACGCCATCAACATTCGGATACTTCTCCCGGTTGTATAAAGAGTACTCGGCGATCATAGAGATCTGCTGAGCTTCGTGGCTGGCACACATGCTGGTTGGAACAATCAAGACGTGATTGCGCGTGCCGACGCGGCCGTCAGGCCTTCGATAACCCATAAAGGTGGCGCGCTCGGCTTCGGGAATATAGTTTGGCGGAGGCGTCTTCAGCTGCTCAGGAAGATTACGAACTACGGGGACCTCATTCGACATGTTGTCGTGCGAGATTAGTTCACCTTCAGCAATTCCCAGTGAGGTGCCGATGGGCTGGCCGTATTGCAAGACGAACTCGCCGGTCGGAATCTCACGTGTCGCGAAACGATGACCGGGAGGCACCGCCGCCTTGACAGTCATCGATCGTCCGTCGGGAAGGATAACTTCCAGGCCGGGCGCGGTTTCATTCTTCACAACTGCAACGTTGTCTTTTGGATCGACAATGATTGCGTAGTCGCTAATTCGTGACGCCTGTAGAAGGGTTGACATAATTAACTTTCCAGCACGTCGGGGAGAATTAATGACCTTACATTGGAGTGCAAGCGCAGCCACAGCCCCGGATTATCATTGAGCTGCGCCGCACGTGCTTCGGCGTCGTCAGCAATTTCAGTCTCCATCACGCGGCGATAGCTTTCTCGTTTGGCCGGTGCGGTCGCGGCATCTACAACGGACTGGACGATTCTCTTCGCACCAAGAATTGCGGCCGGTCCTAAGGTCAGTATATGGGTCGCATTCCGGCATTCGACTTCGTCTGCTTCGGTAATCGCGCTCCCTCCAACTTTGAACTTCGTAATATGGTGTTCGAGGATGCTCGAAGAAATCGGTATGAGTCCCGCAACATCTCTCGCAGTAGCGCCTGAACCCGGTTTGATGTAGGCCAAATGAGAGGCGGCATTGGCTTCCGGTCCCAGGCCCAAAAGAAATATGTCGATCCCGCCGAGCGATTCAATCTTGCCGATATAACTTACGAGCTCTCCCTCCAGGTCGTCCGTATCAGTGCGCATCGGAGTAAAGCTTTTTACTTTGCGAAAAAACTCTTCGCCCAACAGACGCTCAAAATCTCGGACAAAACTCAAGCCGTTATCCACTCGCATCGGAGCCAGTGCGTCCTGGGTAAAAACATGAAGCCGGCCGAGCAAAGAATCTATCGAGGTAGTTTCTGCAAGTTTGCGCACGAGGCGGTACAGAGCTTGTGCGCCACGTCCACCCAACAACACGAGGACGATGTCGCCTTCCCTGGCGGCAGCGTATTTTGTAATCTCGTCAAACTGCGCCCGCGCGACGTCGTCTTCCGTGGCCAGAATCTCAGGGTGCAACGGAAAGTTCGTCAGTTTATCGGCTGAGTCGTTCCGAGGCGCGTCGCTACTGAGACCTAGCCAAAGGTTATCGCCGACGACCCGTCGAGATCTTTTCCTGATTGCTGCCGAAGACACGCGGAAACTCCTTACGCTTTGATGCCCGGAGCAATGGTTAAACCAATTCTCAATTCCAGACGACCGTTGTTTACCACAATACGCCGTCCAGACACAAACAGTATTTGCGAAACTCTTCAAGGATTGCTAAATTCTTCGCGACTTTCGCGACAACTCTAGACCAAGCACGACGTGACACTCCTTGTTCCCGCTGCCAGAGCTGGTATTACCTTTCGGCTTTTCAGGCAAGGAATGATAAAAGTAAATTTCGGCGTCTGCCATCAACCAAAAACATATGGGCTACTCGGCATTGGAGCTAAACGGGAAGGCGGCCGTCGTAATTGGCGGGACGTCAGGAATCGGCCGTGCGGTTGCGCACGGTTTGGCTGAAGCGGGCGCGGATGTTGTCCCCACTTCTCGAAGGTTGGAGCAAGTCGGGGCTGCCGCGGCAGAGATCGAGTCGCGTGGGCGAAAGACTCTCCGAGTCACTTCTGATGTCTCAGATCGTTCTTCGCTTGAACGCCTTCTTGAAGAAAGTATCAACGCGTTTGGCAAGGTAGACATCATGGTGAATTGCGCGGGACGAACTAAGCGCGCGCCGACGGTCGACTTTCCTGAAGAAGACTGGAATGCGATCATGGAGACCAATCTTAGCGGCACGCTTCGGGCTTGCCAGGTGTTTGGCAAACACATGCTCGAGCGGAATTATGGTCGCATCATTAACATTGCGTCGCTCTCCACCTTCGTGGCACTTTACGAAGTCGCTGCTTACTCGGCCAGCAAGGCCGCGGTTGCGTCGCTGACGAAGTCGCTGGCCGTCGAGTGGGCCTCTCGTGGCGTTTGCGTAAACGCAATTGCGCCGGGTGTGTTTCGAACAGCACTAAATCAAAAACTACTCGACGAAACCGAACGGGGCCGCGAGTTTTTACTGCGCACACCAATGAAGCGGTTTGGAAAGGTCGAAGAGCTGGCAGGAGCGGCCGTGTTTCTGGCTTCGGACGCCGCGAGCTTTGTCACCGGCGAAATAATGGTTGTGGACGGCGGCTTTCTTGCCAGCGGTGTTAACCAATAGCGATTGGGTACGTAAGCGCTCGATACGCAAAAGCGAAGACTCCGACTCTTAGCACCAAAGGTACATTTCGCGCCTTTGGCGCTGAAATCCTCCGGCCAAAAAAATCGAATGTCAGAATCATTGACCGTTAAACCAAAAGATAACTGCCGCTGGGACTGTGTAAGCCTGGGCGAGGTGATGTTGCGACTCGATCCAGGCGACGAACGGATTCATACGACGCGTTCATTCAAAGTTTGGGAGGGCGGCGGCGAGTACAACGTCGTGCGTGGATTGAAGCGTTGTTTCGGTCTGGACACCGCCATCGTTACCGGATTGGCCGACAATCCAGTTGGACGACTGGTCCAGGATCTGATCTATCAGGGTGGGGTGGACCAATCGCATTTAAAGTGGGTGAAGTTTGACGGCGTCGGGAGAACTGTTCGCAATGGTTTGAATTTCACCGAGCGCGGTTTTGGCATGCGGGCTGCGCTTGGGTGCTCCGATCGCGGCCACACCGCGGTGTCCCAACTAGAACCCGGCGATATAGATTGGGAAAAGATTTTTGGGGAACAGGGCGCCCGCTGGTTTCACACGGGCGGAATCTTCTGCGCTTTGTCTGACACCACTCCGGAAGTCGCCCAGGAAGCTATGGAGTCTGCCCGGAAACACGGGGCCGTGATTTCATACGACTTGAATTATCGAGCCTCGCTCTGGCAGTCAATTGGTGGTCAGGCACGGGCGCGCGAAGTTAATCGCAAACTGGCGCCGCTCGTCGACGTGATGATCGGAAATGAAGAGGACTTCACGGCCGCGCTGGGTTTTGAAGTCGAAGGTCTTGATGAACATCATTCGAAACTCGACGTCGAAAACTTCCGTCGCATGATCGAACGCGCAGTGAAAGAGTTTCCGAATTTGAAAGTGGTGGCTACCACACTGCGCCATGCCAAAACTGCCACGCGCAACGATTGGGGCGCCGTCTGTTTCGCAGACGGGAAACTCTATCAAGCTGCAACGCGCGAAGACCTGGAAATCTACGATCGCGTCGGTGGCGGCGACTCATTTGCTTCAGGGTTGATCTACGGCTTTCTTGAAAACAAGGGGCCACAATGGGCTGTCGAGTGTGGGGCGGCCCATGGCGCGTTGGCCATGACTACGCCGGGGGATACGACAATGGCCACCCTAGCTGAAGTCGAACGAGTAATGAAAGGCGGCACTGCGCGAGTCGCGCGCTAAGCATCGATAACAGGGGCGCCACTCCGTGGGCTCCCCCACTTTGCGCTTGTTCGGTAGCGGCGTCTCTTCGGGGCCGTCCCGCTTCCTACCCTTCGAGAGGGGCGCCTACGGAGGGACGCACCTACAAATATGACGCTGCAAACGATGACCAAAGACGACGTTCTTAAACGCCTCGAAGAGATCGGAGTGATACCAGTTGTTCGTGCGGCATCAGCGGAAGAGGCTGTCGCGATGGCTGAAGCAATTGGTGAAGGCGGCATTCCCGTTCTCGAAATTACTTTGACTGTGCCAGGCGCTGTACAAGTCATTGCCGAGCTTAGCAAACGTTTCGGTGATCAAGTGTTGGTGGGCGCTGGCACCGTATTGGATCCTGAAGCGGCTGCAGATTGTATTAGGGCCGGCGCGCAGTTTGTCGTTAGTCCCGCTCTCAATCTTCAAACAATTGAACTTTGTAACCGCGAAGGAATTGTCATCCTTCCCGGCGCCTTGACGCCTACTGAAGTTGTCACGGCATGGAACGCGGGCGCCGACGCCGTCAAAGTTTTTCCCTGTAGTGCGGTTGGCGGCGCCAAGTACCTAAGCGCCCTCAAAGCGCCTTTGCCTCAAATTAGATTGGTCCCTACAGGCGGTGTGTCACTGGCAACAGCGGGGGATTTCATCGCCGCCGGAGCGTGGGCCCTCGGCGTGGGCGCTGACCTGGTAAACAACGAGGCCATACGGTCAGGCGATCGCGAATCCGTTATTTCAGCAGCGCTCAAATATGTTCAGGCTGTGCAGGAAGCCCGCGCGTCGCTGAACAGGTCGCAGAAAACTACCGCTTAGGTATTGGATCCTAACGGACATCAGAACCAGGTGTCGTTGGAGCCTTTATGAACTAGGATCCTTCAGCGTTCTTTTGCCCCAACGGGGCTACGACTTATAGCCCAGGGTTGTCGCGCTTTGGCGGCTACCCTGGGAAACGGAGACGATTGATCCCTCAACCGCAACGCGGTTGCGCCTGGTTGCGTCTTTCGCGTTGAATGACGCAACCGCGTTGCGGTTGAGAATTCTTTTCTTGCCGGTTCCCAGGGTAGCCGTCAAAGCCCGGCAACCCTGGGCTGTAAGACGTAGCCCCGTTGGGGCAAGGAGCTGGTCGAAATTAATAGTCTTTCAACAGTCTGAATAGCGATCGGCTTCGTCAAATTTCACTAATACCCGAGCGCTTGAGTATCACATGAGCACTAACGTGACACAGGCCGTCATTGGCACAGGCAGCGCCACGTCCTTATTGTCCACCGAAGACCTGCGCGCGATCGTCGAAGAAGCTTTGGCGGGGGTAGAACCCGGTGAGCGCGTGCTGGCAATCATTCCTGACAGGACCCGCGACGACAACACCGATCTTCTCTTCCCAATGGCCGCGCAGTTTCTGGCGCGCCGGAACGTTGCACAATTCGACGCTCTCGTGGCCCAGGGAACACACGGCCCGATGACGGAGTCACAGAAGCTCGTCAAGATTGGCGCCGGTACCGGTGAACTTCCGGGGCTTGGTCAGATCTTTGATCATCGATGGGACAAATCGGATGAGCTTGTAACGCTGGGCCAGTTGTGCAGTTCCGAAGTGAACGAATTGACTGGTGGTCTAATAAACGAAGCGGTAGACGTAAGACTGAACGCACTGTTGGCGCCAGGTGTTTACGATACCGTTCTGGTGTTCGGAGCCACCATGCCGCACGAAGTTGCGGGCTTCGCCGGCGGCGCAAAATACTTCTTTCCTGGTGTGGCTGGCCCTGAGTTAACTCACATGACTCACTGGCTCGGGGCGCTGGCAACGATTGAACAGGTGATCGGACGTGTCGAAACACCGACTCGCCGAATGATTGAGGCCGCCGCTGCTCTGGTGCCCGCCGAAGTTATTTCCTTCACCTCCGTCAACACACGAGATGCGAGTGGCCTAAAGACTCACGCGCTCTTTGCGGGTGAGATAAATGAAACGCTGCGTCGCGCGGCCGCCGTCAGTGCGCAGGTCCATATCAAATACACTGGACGCAGATATGATCGAGTGCTCGCGCTGCTTGATGAGCATTACGATGAGCTATGGGTCGGCGGCAAAGCCAGTTACAAACTCGGAAGCGTGATTGAAGAAGGTGGCGAGTTGATCATTTATGCGCCCCACCTGAACAACATTTCCGCGACGCACGGAAGATTGATTGAGAAGTATGGTTATGCGCCGCTCGAGACGGTGCGAGAGATGGTGGAATACTCCGACGAACTGCGTGCGAATCTCTGTGTCGCAGCGCACCTGGCCCACGTGAGCTATGGCAGTGCGCTCAACAAGGACGGCCAGGTCACACCGCGTTTTCGGATCTCGCTCGCCTCAGCAGTCCCGGAGGAAGTTTGCCGGCGGGTAAAGCTTGGATACCTGGATCACCGCACGATTCGTCGAGAAGACTATGAAAACGATCCGAACACTTTGGTAGTTGAGAATGCAGGACGGGATCTATACCTGGTGGAAGCTCACACCAGCTAAGGATTGCCTAAAGCTGGAAGCTAGTTTCTGATCTTTCCTTATCTCCTCCCTTTCAACGCCTTCTCAATCGCCTGTCCTGCAAGCGGCGCCATAACCTGATAACCTTTCTCATTCGGATGCAGGCCGTCGTTGCTCAATTCGTCTTTCAAGAATCCCTTGTCGTCAATCATTGCTGAATAGTAATCGAGATAGGTGAGCTTATTCCGCGTCGCGTAGCTCCTTATCCATTCATTGAGCGCTTTGATCTTCTCCGGGGGACGACGTACAGTCTGATTGCGCGGCTGACCCTCAGCTGTCTTTTCGTAATCACTAACAGGAAGCACAGAGGCCAGGATGACGCGGATACGATTCAGCCTTGCCAGCTCAGCCATCGAAGTAACATTGTCTTGAACTGCCTCCAGGGTCATTGGACCAGTGTTGCCGGCGATGTCGTTAGTACCGGCAAGAATCACGACTGCCTCGGGCTTTAATGAAATTACATCGGGACGAAAACGGATCAGCATCTGAGGTGTCGTTTGACCGCTAATGCCTCGGTTCACATAAGGCTTCCCCGGAAAGAACCCTCCATACCTGGGATCGTCCCACGAATCGGTAATCGAGTCGCCAATAAAAACCACTCGCTTTTCGTTTTTAGCAGGCGTAGTTACTTTCCCATTATCGTCGCGATAGCGTGCCAGCGCCGGCCAGTCTCTAAGCCTTGTTTCCAATCGCGTGACAGTTGCCTTTGCCTGAGTACATTCAACACTCTCCGTCGGAGGCGAAGGTGAAGGTTGCGGCGACTGGGCCAGGGTAATCATCGGACTGGCAAGTAAAGCCAAAAGCAAAATGTTTAAACGATTCACTTTCAGGATTGGCCTCCATTTGTGTCTCCAATGCCCTCCCTAACGGTCGGGCTACTGCCCCCGGCAATCGCTGCTTGCATTACTGACTCCGGAGTCCACTCTTCAATCGGACGAACCGCAGATAACCGTCCGCGACTCATCACCGCAAGCGCATCACACATTCCAAAAAGTTCCGGCAGATACGAGCTGACCATTAGTATGCCTTTGTTCGCCGCGGCGCAGCGGGCTATCGTTTCATAGACCTGCACTTTGCTGCCGATGTCGATGCCGCGCGTGGGCTCGTCGAGGAGCAGCACGTCGGCATCCTGATGGAGCAGCCGGGCCAGCGCTATCTTCTGCTGATTGCCGCCAGAGAGTGTCTTAACAGATTGCGCAACGCTGCGAGTTTTCACGCGCAGGTCTTTAATCAAGCTTTCCGACTGCCGGCGTTGGCGGGCGAGGTTAAGCCAACCCCACTTTGAACACGACGAAAAGCGAGTGAGGGTAACGTTGTCGGCCACGGAAAGCGTTACGCCCAAACCCTCTCCCTTTCTATCCTCGCTCAAATATCCAAGCCCCTGGAAGAGGCGCATCGCCGGCGCGCCTCCACGCGCGGAAAGCGCTGCGCCCTTTAACTTGATGGTGCCGGAGTGCGCTTCATCAAGTCCGAAAATCGTCCGCACAAGTTCCGTACGTCCTGAACCCATCAGCCCGGCGACGCCGAGTATTTGGCCCCGTCGAAGCTCGAAACTCGCGTGCTTCAAACTTGGGGGCGCCTGAAGGTCGCAGACTTCGAGGGCAGGACTCCCCTTCTCAGTTTCTGTTCCTCTGCTGCGTACCGGAAAAAGATTTTCGACTGGCCGGCCCACCATTTGAGTGATCAGATCTTCGTCGGTGACCGAGGTAATTCCTCCCGTGGCGACGCTACGGCCGTCTCGAAGCACTGTAAAATCATCTGCAATCTCACGAACCTCTTCCAGAAAATGACTGATATAAATGACGCTCAACCCATCGTCGCGCAACTTTCTGATCAAGCTAAAGAGTCGCTTAACATCATCGCGCTGCAAACTGCTCGTCGGCTCATCCATCAAGATAATCCGAGCTCGCGCCGCAACCGCACGGCAGATTTCAACGATCTGCTTTGCCGCGACTGACAGATTCGCCACTACTGTCGTTGGTTGGATCTCTGGGTGAGGAAACGTTTTGAGCACTTCGAGCGTGTGTGCGTACAGGCTCTTGCGATCCAGCCAACCAAAGTGGGACGGCTCGATACCCATCATGATGTTTTCGGCAACCGAAAGATGCGGACAGAGGGAAAGCTCCTGGTGGATGAGCGCGATGCCGTTAAGTCTGGCATCGAGGGGCGTCGCAGGAGCATAAGCGCGTCCATCGATTTCCATCGCGCCACGATCGGGCCGCAGACTACCCGCGATGACGTTCATCAAGGTGCTCTTGCCCGCGCCGTTTTCTCCTATCAGCGCATGCACTCCGCCCTTGCGCAACTGGAGACTTACGCCATCGAGCGCAACCGTCGGCCCAAAACGTTTCTGAATATCAGTGAGTGTCAGGCAGTTCATTAATAGTCTGGGCTCAAATCGTCGGTAAATTAGAAATGAGAAATGGAAAATGATCTGAGGGGGGACCGGGTTTTCCATTTTCCATTTCTCATTTCTCATTTTCCATTGCTCGACGTCCACGCCGCACCGTTTGGAAATTCATACCGTGCCAGCGACTCAGCCTTGATCTCGACACTGTAGCCAGGCGCTTCAGGCGGCATGTAACGATCTCCCTTCATCACCACCGGATTGACGAAGTGGTCGTGTAGATGATCGACATACTCGAGCACTCGATTTTCCAGCGACGCGCTCACTGCAATGAAGTCGAAGATTGATAGATGCTGGACGTATTCGCACAGGCCCACACCGCCGGCGTGCGGACAAACCGGCACGCCAAACTTCGCAGCCATCAGCAACACCGCCAGCACTTCATTCACGCCTCCCAGCCGGCAACTATCGATCTGACAGAACTTAATTGCGCCAGCCTGCAGAAGTTGCTTGAACATCACTCGACTATGACAGTGCTCGCCCGTGGCAACTCTCACCGGCGCAACGGAGCGCGCGATCGTGGCGTGGCCCAGAACATCGTCGGGAGATGTTGGCTCCTCAATCCAATGAGGGCGAAATACCGCCAGCTCCTTAATGCAACGAATCGCTTCTTCTACATCCCAGACCTGGTTTGCATCCATCATTAACTTCCGCTCCCAGCCGATCTCCTCGCGAATCACCCGCGCGCGTCGCATGTCTTCTTCGAGGTTGCGTCCCACTTTCATTTTGAAGTGGGTCCATCCCTGGGCCAGCCCCTCTCGCACCAGCGTGCGCAGGGTCCCGTCCGAATATCCGAGCCAGCCTGCTGAGGTGGTATAGGCGGGATAGCCTGAGGCGCAAATCTCGCGCTCGCGCAGATCCTTGGTCGCGCGGTTGCGGCAGAGGATCGTTACCGCTTCCTCAGGCGTCAGCGCGTCGGTGATGTAGCTAAACGGGATGCACGAAACAAGTTGCTCCGGTGACATGTCGACCAACAACTTCCAGAGCGGTTTGCCCTCAACCTTGGCGTAGAGGTCCCAGACAGCATTCACCAGCGCAGCCGTTGCCATGTGAATGACGCCCTTCTCTGGGCCTATCCAACGAAGCTGGCTGTCGCCGGTAACGCGATTCCAAAACGCGCCCATGTCAGCCGAAAAGGATTCCAGCGTCTGTCCAGCAACCAACGATTTCAGAGACTCGATCGCCGCTACGCACAACTCGTTTCCTCGCCCAATCGTAAATGTCAGCCCGTGGCCTTCCAGACCTTGCGGATGATCGGTCTTTAAGATCACGTATGCGGCGGAGTAATCCGGATCGGGATTCATCGCGTCTGACCCGGCCAGCGAGTTAGACGTGGGGAATCGGATATCGCGCGTGATGATGTCGGTGATGGTCGTTGACATATTAGTTGTAGGGGTGTCCCTCTGTGGGCACCCCTCGTGCGGATCTCGCTGCCTGACTCTCCGCGCTTCTTCGCCGTGCGCCCGCGAATGGAACAAGGTAACAGGTCAACTCGGCCGGGGCGCCCACGGAGGGACACCCCTACAAAGTCGCGCGCGAAGTACGCCAGCGGTCGATGGCAACTGCTACGACGATGATTGCTCCGATGATGATCTCCTGAATGTAATTGGGCCAGCCGATCTGCT
>DASQKG010000209.1:0-3793 GCA_035630655.1 Pyrinomonadaceae bacterium | reverse complement strand
CAACTTCCCGAAATTCCCGCGAATGGGATAGCGAAACGGTCTTTGCTCATAGCTAGCCAGCTTCGTTCCATCTGGTTGGTCCACTCGTTCGACCAGAGAGAGCTTTGTAGGATCCGCGCCGATTAGGTCTTCCCATTCTCTGATGAAGCGACGCAGCGACTCCCTGGTCTCTTCTTCAGTCATCACTGCATCAGTACCAAGCTTTGGAAGGTACAAAGGCTGGGCGGCCAGCGAGCCCAGGTTTCCGATTGTTAAGGTTATCGGTTGTAGGGCCGCTCCTGTTTCGGCATTTGGTGCCGGCACCAGACGGCCAATGGCCGAGGTCGCGGCGTTCCGCCGGGCGTCATCGGCAGTGTAGAGCAGCGGATATACTGATTCGCCTGTCCTTGGGCCAGTCGGATCGGGAGGCTGCAGCGTGGCGCAACCCGCGACCGCGATCGCAACAGTCAGAAGCAGAATGATTTTGGCTTGGCTATGGATCATAAACTTTCAAGGAAGTCGGGTGCCTCCTATAAGGTCAACACCAACACCCAGCTTCCCATCGTATAATGCAAACTTTTGGAGGAGCTATTGCTCAAAGATAACGAAAACGTTCCGCTCCCGATGCTCACTTCCGATGGTCCGGATTCTACTCCAGGACTACAGCCTTTTGCTCGCGACCAGATGGTTGCGTGTGACAAGTGCCTGCGAACTAATCCGCCCACTCGAGTGAATTGTCTTTATTGCGGTGCACTTCTTCCACTTAACGAAACCACATTCAACCTGCAAAAACCGACGCTTAGACGTCTGGAAAAATGGGAACTTGGATATAACAACCTCCTTGTCCCGCCGGCAGATCCACCAGGTGACCTTGCCGAATCAGAATTGGCTGAAGCGGCAGATGTATTGAAATTATCGCCGGCCGATTTTGCGAGCATTATCTCCACCGCAATGCCCTTGCCGCTCGCGCGCACCGCCACACTCGAAGAAGCGTCATTAGTTCAACGACGCCTTCGCGATTTTGGAATCGAGACTCGCATCATCGCAGACGTTGAGCTCGGGGTAAATGAAGCCGGACCTATGAGGGTGCGGGCAATCGAGCTTGACGAAGCAGGCTTTCGCGTAATTCAAACTTCGGAGTCTACTTCTGTCCGCTTAGATTGGTCCGATCTCATTCTCATTGTCGTTGGCAGACTTATCTCGGCTCGTGTGGAATTAAAGGAACAGAAAACGCGAGCTGAGAACCGGATTCTGGACTCGAGCAAATTCTTCAGCGACGAGGCTGTTGTGGAGTTCTACGCAAAGAATCAACCTGGAGCCTTTCGCGTTACCGCAAACAGTTTTAACTTCTCCTCTTTGGGTACGAGAAAAGGTTTGCTCGCAGGCGAGAATATGTCGACCTTGCTCGAGCTGTTTCGTGAACGAGCTCCTCTGGCTGTAGTAGACGAATCCTATAAGTCACTTCGAAAGGTGCTGGAGCCGGTGTGGTCCACCGAACAGCAAAACGAATCAGGTGGCTGGCGCCGCGAGCGTCCTGGTAAATACAGTATCGGCAGCGTGAATGAGAAGAACAACGAAACCCAATTTATGCGTTATTCGCTCCTTCGCCGTTATTTGCTTTTGGAAGCGCGCTCAGGACTAAAATGAAAAATCCTAAATCGCGCTATCCGCCATTGCGTTCGAAAGAACCACCAGCGCGTAAATCGACCGCGCAGCGATTTGAGTCTGAGGCATTCCAAAACGGACCGACTCATGATCCCGACGACACGATTTACGGGTTGATTCCGATCCTCGAAGCCCTTCGTGCCGCCAGTAAACAACTCGAACACATCACTATCGCTGAGGGTGCACGCCATGACAGGCTCCGTGAATTGTTGGAACGGGCGAGGGAAGCGAGAGTGCCAGTCCATCGGGTGCCCAGGAGCGTGCTCGACAGGTCGTTGCCGGGTGCGAATCATCAGGGAGTTGTCGCCAAAACTGCCGCCGCGAAGTATCGCGATGCTGACGAACTCCTCGACGAGTTGACCCTTCAAATCGAAACAGAAGACAAGCCGCTCGTGTTAGGCCTCGACGCTGTAGAGGATCCGCGCAACCTGGGCGCGATCCTGCGGACGGCAGAGTGTGCGGGCGTAAGTGGTGTGTTTCTGCCCGAGCGCCGGGCGGTTGGCTTAACAGCGACAGTGGCCAAAACCGCGGCGGGCGCGCTGGAACATGTGTCGGTGGCCCGTGTCACAAATTTGGTTCAATTGATAGAGCAACTGAAACAACGTAACATCTGGGTCATTGGAGCAGCAGAAGATGGTGCGTCAGACTATACGGAGTGGGATTGGACCGTGCCGAGTGCGTTGTTCCTCGGAAGCGAAGGAACTGGTCTGCATAGACTCGTAAGGGAACGTTGCGACGCATTGGTTCGTATTCCTACGCGCGGGCACATTGAGTCGCTCAACGTTTCGGTCGCCGCCGGCATTATTCTCTATGAAGCGTTGCGACAAAGAAGAAGCAAGACGAAGTAAGACACTCACGAGACAACGCGGAGCAATGATCGGAGGCTTTAATGTTTTGTCCTAAATGCGCAACACAAAATGTCGACGGGGCGAGCTTTTGCCGCTCATGTGGGGCAAACGTGAGCCTCATCGCGAGTGCACTTTCCGGTCAGTTGCCGCAGGCGCAACCGAATGCATCGGAAGAGGGCTTTTGCTCGCCAGGAAGGCGAGGACGAAAGGAACCTAGTATTGACAGCGCGGTCAGGAGTCTTTTCACGGGCATCGCATTCCTGCTGATCGCTATCGCTCTTGCGTTTTCGCGAATCGGAACTGGCTGGTGGTTTTGGATGCTGATACCCGCGTTTTCGATGATGGGGACCGGCGTCGCGCAATACATGCGTATTAAGGAGCGGGAGAAGCGCGCGTTTCAGCCAGGAACTTTTGGGCAGCCATCAATGCAGTCAGGTCCACCTGTTAATAGTTTCCCGGCGCGTAACACTGGTGAGCTGGTGCCACCGCCGCCGAGTGTTACTGAAGGGACCACGCGTCATTTGGGAGCAGAGGCGTCTACCAGGCATTTTGATTCGTCCAGTGAGTCTCAAAAAGTAAATTGACTTGAGTTGTGCTACCTCTTACTTTGCTCACAGGCGTATAGAGTACAAGCTTTAGCTTGCGTGGTGGCGGAAGAAACCGGCTGCACGTATGCGAAAGAGCAACCTAAAGGTTGTACTCTATGCGCCTCTTAGTTTGTCTACAGGCGTATGAAGTACAAGCTTTGGCTTACGTGGTGGGGTTGAAGCTAGGGTGTTTGGGATAGCGCCAACCCAGATGCATCGGGGTTGTAATCCATACGCTTCTTACTCGCCTTAATTGCGATGGAATCAAATCCACTTATCTGCGTCTCAATTTGCGAACGAAGCATCGGTGCAATTGAACAAGCAATTATTAACGCAAGTGCTTTTGCGGACGTTTGGGAAATAAGACTGGATTGCGTCGACCAGACCCAAATCCAGGAGACCTTTTCTGCCCTGGACAATGTGTTGAGAAAATCTCTGAGACCTACCATTCTTACTTATCGGCCGGCTCAACAGGGTGGTAAACAAGAGTTAGATAAGGCGGCGCGGCTGAAGTTTTGGCTGATTGATCGCCCGGCTTCGGACAGCCTTCTGGACATTGAGTTTGACCTTGCGATTGATCCGGACCTGTTAGATGCAGGCCAGATTCTTGATTGGAGCCGTGTGATTTGCTCCCACCACGATTTCAACGGCGTGCCGGCGGAGCTGGTTAAGCTCTATTCGTCTATGGCGCAAACTCCAGCCCGGATTCTGAAA
>DASQKG010000208.1:0-9326 GCA_035630655.1 Pyrinomonadaceae bacterium | reverse complement strand
GCTTCACCGCGGTGGCTGTCATATCGATCGCGCTGGGCATCGGTGCAAACACAGCCGTGTTCAGTGTCGTCAACGCAGTCTTGCTGAAGTCGCTGCCTTACAAAGACCCGAGCTCGCTCGTGCTGGTTTGGGGCGACTCCGATTCGTCCACCAATTTGAAGGGCCGCGATCAGGTTTCCGCTACCGACGTTGTCGACTTCCGCCAACAAGCAACGGTGTTTGAAGAGGTCGCGACATTTACCGGATGGAATCCGATTCTTTCCGGCGATGGTACCGCCGGGCCGGCCGAGAGAATCCCAGGGCTCCAGGTTGGTGACGGCTTCTTCCAGGTAATGAAAGGTGAACCGATACTCGGGCGCGCCTTCACCGCCGAAGATCAAATGGACGGGCGGGACTTTGTAATCGTTCTGGGCCATGCCTTATGGCAAAACCGATTCAACAGCGATCCAAACGTCGTCGGCAAGACCATCCAGCTAAACAGCCGCTCATACACGATCGTCGGCGTAATGGGCGCAGACTTTCAGCCTTTGCCTTCCACCCTGGTTGAGCCGGAAAAATTCTATCGACCCGTTGCCGAACCTTATGACGAATCGCAGCGCGACGCGCGACACCTGCGCGCAATCGCACGCCTGAAGCCGGGAGTGACGCGAGAACAGGCACAGGCCGAGATGAAAGTTATCGCTCAACGGCTTGAGCGCGACCACCCGGTAACGAACAAAGGGAGAGGCGCCAACGTTGTGTCCATCACTGACGACACAGTTGGCGGACTCAGGCGAACCCTCTTGATGATTTTTGGCGCCGTCTTCTTTGTTCTTCTCGTCGCCTGCGCCAATGTCGCCAACCTGCTGCTGGCCCGTTCATCCGCCAGACACAAAGAGATAACTATCCGTGCAGCGATTGGCGCCGGCAGGTGGCAGCTCATCCGGCAGCTACTTAGCGAGAGTCTTTTGCTGGCGATATTGGGAGGAACTCTCGGGTTACTCCTGGCAACCTGGGGGACCGCCGTCATCGAGAAGATGGGTGCGACGGTCAATCCGATGTTTAGTGATATTCACGTCGATCTTCGCACCCTCGCCTTCACTTTTGCGCTGTCAATCATCACGGCTCTGGCGTTTGGTCTCGCGCCCGCGCTGCAGATCTCCAAACCCGATCTCACGGAATCGCTAAAAGAAGGTGGACGCGGCGCAGGCTCGTTTGCCAGTCGCAATCGTCTTCGCAGCGGTCTCGTGATTTCTGAAATCGCGATGACTTTGATCCTGCTTGTTTGTGCCGGGCTGATGATGAGGACTGTGGTTCGAATCACAAAAGTGGATAAGGGGTTTAACTCGGAAAACATCCTGGCAATGAATATTGGATTACCGCGAGCCAAGTATCCGAAACCGGAAAACTACATTTCGTTTTATCAGCAGGTGACGGATCGCATTGCGGCGATTCCGGGAGTGAAAGGAGTCGGCACAACGAGTGTGTTGCCACTCAGCTCAAACTTCGACGGTCGCGGATTGGTTGTCGAAGACCATCCGCGAGCCCGCGGAGAAGAGTTTACCGTTGACCTCTACGTTGCCACGCCCGGCTATCTGAAAGCGATGGAGATCGCCTTACTCAAAGGTCGCGGGATCACCGACAGCGATTCGAAAGACTCAGACAAGGTTGCACTAATCAACAACACGATGGCCCGCGATCTGTGGCCCAATCAAGATCCTGTTGGGCGGCGCATCAGGTTTGCCGGAGGCGACGACAGCAACACGCAACCATGGCGCACGATTGTAGGAGTCGTAAACGATGTATCGCAGTATGCGCTGGATCAGAAAGCTCCGATGCAGATTTACCTGCCTCACGCACAGTTTCCTACCTCGTTCAAGACCCTCGTGGTAAAGACCAGCGGCGATCCGCTGAGCGTTGCCGGCGCGGTGAGAAACGAAATCATCGCGGTCGACAAAGATCAGGCTGTATCTAACGTCACCACGCTCGAACACCTGTTGACGAATTCAATTCAGGTCCGAAGCTTCGTCATGCTGTTGCTGACAGTCTTCGCGGTCCTCGCTTTAGTCCTGGCCACGGTCGGGATATATGGGGTGATGTCGTTTGTAGTTACACAGCGCACTCAGGAAATCGGTATTCGCATGGCGCTCGGCGCACAGGCGAGCGACGTGCTGAAAATGATTGTGGCAAACGGAATGTTGCTGGCGTTGATTGGTATCTCGGCCGGCCTCGCGGCCGCGTTTGCGCTGACGCGTTTGATGGAGCAATTGCTGTTTGGCGTTTCGGCCACTGATGCTGCGACGTTCGCATCAGTCGCCGCCGTGTTGTTCGCGGTCGTACTCCTCGCGTGTTATGTGCCCGCGCGACGCGCAACCAGAATCGATCCGCTGATGGCACTCAGATACGAGTAAGACGCTAGCAAAGGTTGTATACGCCTCAAGCTCTTTCTGATGCCCCAACGGGGCTACGTCAATAAAGCCCAACGTTGCCGCTTCGGCTACGTTGGGTTAGGAGGAGGGAATGGTTCTCAACCGCAACGCGGTTGCGTCAATCGAATGCGAAGAGGCAGGCAGATACAACCGCGTTGCGGTTGAGAACTTAATCGCCTGGCTCTCCCAGGGTAGCCGCCAAAGCGCGGCAACCCTGGGCTATAAGCCGAAGCCCCGTTGGGGCAAAGAGAAGGCTCGCTGCGAGGGTATTGTTTGGCACTGAGATACGAACAGGAGAAATTATGAACTCGTTGTTACAGGACCTGCGCTTTGGTTTGCGGATGCTGGCGAAGAATAAGATTTTCACGCTCGTTGCCGTGGTCACATTGGCGCTCGGCATTGGCGCGAACACGGCAATCTTTAGCGTCGTTGATGCGGTCCTGTTGCGTCCTTTGCCGTACCCCGAGGCGGAGCGGCTGGTGTTTTTATGGGAAACGATGCCATCGCAAGGTGTCGCACAGTCAGGGACTGCCTTGCCGAATTACCACGGCTGGCGCGATCAAAATCAGGTTTTCGAAGAACTCGGCGGTTTCTATTACGGCGACTATAACCTTTCCTCCAGTGGCAGTGCGCCAGAGTTAATACAAGGAGCACGCATTACTTTCAACCTGTTTCAGGTGCTCAAAGTCGCGCCGGTCCTTGGCCGTTCGTTTGTGAGCGACGAGGAGCAATTCGGAAAACATCGCGTCGTGTTACTGAGTTACGGACTGTGGCAAAGGCGCTTCGCGGGTGACCGCAATATTATCGGGCAACAGATCAACCTGGCCGGCGCGAGTCACACAGTCGTGGGTGTGATGCCACAGGGATTACCCTTTTTCGGTAATCTGCCCGAGCCCGAACTGTGGACGCCGATCGCGTTCGCGCCCGACGACAGCAGCGGAACCCGCAACAATCACTTCATCAATCTCGTGGGCCGGCTTAAGCCTGGCGCCACTCCCGGGCAAGCGCAGGCCGATGTCAGCGCTATCGCTAAGCGCATGGAACAAGAATCGGGTAACAGCGGTGTGGGCGCATCGATTGTACCTATGCAGGAACAGCTCACCGGCGAATCGCGGCAAGCGTTGCTGGTTCTGCTGGGAGCGGTGGTGTTTGTGTTGTTAGTGGCCTGTGTAAACGTTGCCAATCTGTTATTGGCACGTTCCTCGGCGCGCGAAAGAGAATTGGCAATTCGGGCAAGTCTTGGCGCCAGCCGTTTTCGCATCGTCCGGCAGGTGGTAATCGAGTGCTTGCCGCTCGGACTGGTCGGCGGCGCGCTGGGAATACTTCTCGCAATATGGGGAATCGATCTTCTTTCGTCGTTGTTGCCCGCCACTCTCCCTCGAGGCAATCCAATCGCAGTGAATGCCGGCGTCCTTATTTTTACGTTTGCGCTGGCTTTGCTCGCGGTATTGATATTTGCCCTCCTGCCGGCACTCCAGGCGGGTAGATCAGACGTCCGTGAATCGCTCAACGAAGGCGGGCGTAGCGGAATCGGCAGTCGTAAGCAAGGGCGCATTCGCCGGCTGCTTGTGATTACAGAAGTTGCCATGGCCTTAGTCCTGCTCATCGGTTCCGGATTGATGGTGCGCAGTTTTTTGAAACTAAGGGAGGTGGATCTGGGTTTCAGTGAACAGAATGTTTTGACGATGCGGGTTCCTTTGCCGGCAGCAAAATATCCCAGTCCCTTGAACGCAGCCGATCCGAAGGATCCCGCGGGCCTGGGTTTCTATGAACGGCTGCTTACCCGAATCGAAGCGGTGCCAGGGGTCGAAGCAGCAACCGCGGCCACGATTCTGCCGTTAGGAGCGGGCGACGGATGGGGCAAGTTCTTAACTATACAGGGACGTGAAGCGAGCTCGCTCGATCAAGTTCCGCTGGTGAGCTTCGCTCTGGTGAGCCCTGAATACTTCAACACGCTGGGAATCAAGATTCAAAAAGGCCGCCCCTTTGCCACCCACGACACCGGCAGTTCGCAGCAAGTCGCGATCATTAATGAAACGTTAGCGCGACGCTATTTCCCAAACGAAGATCCGCTGGGTAAGACGATCTGGATGGGGGCTCCGGAACATCTGTTTCCGCGCGACGATCTGACAGCTGAGTTGCGTTTTCCACGCCGCGTAGTCGTGGGCGTTGTTTCTGACGTCAAAGGCAGGACTCTTAATCAACCGACATCACAACAGGTGTATGCGCCGCTGACTCAATATCGGCGGGAAGGCTGGAGCAATCGCCTGATGCTGGCCATAAGAACTTCAACCCCGCCCACTGCGATGGTTAACTCCATCAGAGAACAAGTCCGCGCGCTCGACGCCGATCAGTCAGTTACCAATGTCAAAACAATGGATGAACTGCTGGAACGAACGCTCTCCGCGCCGAAGTTTGCCCTGTTGTTGTTTGGGCTCTTCGCAGGTCTCGCAATGATCCTGGCGGCCATCGGCATTTACGGCGTCATGACCACCACGGTTACTCAACGAACCCATGAGATAGGACTGCGAATGGCGTTGGGCGCTCAAAAGCGCGATGTGCTCCGGTTGGTCATCCGGCAGGCGATGGTGCTGGTGGTGATTGGCATTGCGGCCGGGCTGGCTGCGGCCGCCGCTCTAACGAGGTTGATGGCGTCGTTGTTGTTCGATGTCAGCGCCACTGATCCGACTACCTTCGTGGTGCTTGCGCTGATGCTGGCAGTGGTCGCGTTCCTGGCGTCGTATGTGCCGGCATGGCGGGCAACGAAAGTCGATCCGCTGGTGGCGCTTAGATATGAGTGAAGCGCAAGAAGCAGGAGAGGCATTTATGGAAACATTAATCAAAGACGCTAGCTACGGAATTCGGAGTTTGTTAAAGCGGCCGGGGTTTGCGGCGATCGCGATCATTACGCTGGCGCTCGGCATCGGGGCAAACACGGCCGTGTTTAGCATCGTGCATAGTGTCCTGCTGCGCCCGCTTCCATATCCAGACCAGGAGCAACTGGTCGTTGCGTGGGAAAAGGACACAACAACCAATACACCTTTTGTCGAACTCTCCGTCGCCGAAATACGCGACTGGCAAGCGCAGAATCAAACTTTCACAGCGCTCGCGGCAATGCCAACCACGATCTATGGCTACGGGTACGTGCTGACTGGCCGCGGCGAACCAGTGCAACTCGAGAGCGCCAGAGTCACAGGCCAGTTCTTTTCGCTGTTGGGTGCACAGGCTGCGCTCGGCCGGGTCTTGGATGACAGCGACGATCAACTGGGCAGTCCCAACGTCATTGTCCTGAGTGATCGGATTTGGCGTGAACGGTTCGGCTCAGATTCGAATATCGTGGGCCAAACGATCACTTTGAATCAGCAGGCCTTCACAGTCATTGGCGTGATGCCTGCCAGCTTTGCTTTTCCCAAGGGCGTGGATCTCTGGAAACCCTTGATGGCTGGAATGAGTCCACGCAGCGCTGAGAATCGATTCGTTACTTATTTGCAGGCTATCGGCCGGCTCAAGCCCGGAGTGACGCTCGAGCAAGCTGAAGCAGAATTAAACACGATCATCGCTCGCGTTGCCGAAAGTCATCCGGAAACGCAGGCAAGTGGCCGTCGCGTTGTACTAACGCCGCTGGCAGATCATTTATTTGGAAATGCCAAACCAGCATTGTGGGTATTGTTTGTGGCGACAGCACTCCTGTTACTGGTCGCTGCGGCAAACATCGCGAACCTGTTGCTTGCGCGAGCCACGTCGCGACGCCGGGAACTGGGCGTTCGCGCCGCGTTGGGGGCAAGTCGCTGGCAACTTGTTCGGCAGTTGCTTAGTGAGAGTCTGGTGCTGGCAGTTTGCGGCGGCCTCGCCGGTGTCTTACTGGCATATTGGTTGGTTGATTTGCTCCTGGCGGTTGCGCCTGCAGACATCCCCCGGCTGGAGGAGGTGCGACTCAGTGGCGTGGTACTGGCCGTGAGTCTGCTCTGTACAGTTCTCACCACCGTCATCTTTGGTTTATTGCCGGCCTTGTCGGCCTCGCGCATCAATCTGAACGAGACTATCAACGAAGCCGGCACCAGGCTTACAACATCGCGGGCGGGTAATCGTTTGCGAAGCGCGCTGGTGGTTGTAGAGGTTGCTTTGACCCTGGTGCTATTGGCCGGCTCAACGCTGATCCTTCGAAGTTTCGTCAATCTAACGCAAGTGCCGCTTGGCTTCGATCCGCAAAATGTTTTGTCGATGCAATTGCGATTATCGGGGCAGAAGTACAGCAAGGTTGAAGCCCGTCGGGAATTCTTAGGCCAGTTGGTCGAACGCGTGGAGGCGCAACCAGGCGTTAACGCAGCCGCCGGCGTTTTGATCCGTCCTCTCGAGGGTCCGGCTGGTTGGGATTACGAGTTCGCGGTCGAAGGACAATCGATGGATGACGCACGAAAGAACCCCTTATCAAATTTCGAGGCAATCACAGCTCATTACTTCCGAACGTTTGGGATTCCGCTCAGGGCCGGACGCGAATTTGACGCGCGAGACAACTCTGATAACCCTCCGGTGGCCATTGTGAGCGAATCCATGGCGATTCAATTCTTCGGGTCTCCTGCCGCGGCGATTAACAAGAGACTGAAGCTGGATGCGGACGATCCGGAGGAGCCCTGGCGGTTGATCGTCGGCGTGGCCGGCGATGTGCGCTACCGCGAACTGCAAAGCAAGAGGCTGGATCTTTACCTCCCACACGCACAGAGCACTCCCAACCTGAACCACTTTGCAGTACGCACGACGTTAGGTCCGACGGGCGCACTGGCACTAGTACGTCGCGAAGTGGCCGGTCTCGATCCCCAGTTGGCCGTGAGCCGCGTTGCCACGATGGAGGAACTCGCTGACGCTCAACTGGCACGTCCGCGTTTCAATGCGGTGCTGTTGAATTGGCTCGCGGGGCTGGCGATGCTGCTCGCGGCGCTGGGAATCTTTGGCGTCATGACTTATGCGGTTGCTGGGCGCACTAACGAGTTGGGATTACGGCTCGCATTGGGTGCACAACGCCGCAACATCATGACGCTGGTACTGCGGCAGGGAATCAAGCTGGCTGCTCTGGGTGTGGTGTTGGGATTGGTTGGGGCATGGATCCTGACGCGTTGGCTGTCGAGTTTGTTGTACGGGGTAACTACGAACGATCCCCTGACGCTGGTGGTAATTACGTTGTTGCCGATGATGATTGCCACCTTGGCGTCATGGCTGCCGGCGCGGCGGGCAACGAAGGTCGATCCAATGGTGGCGCTAAGAAGTGAATGAGGGACTGCTTCCTGCTGCGCTCGCTCCGCGTAATCACAAATTGCTGACGCAACCCGATAAATTAAGGAGCTGATATGGCAACAACACTTTGGCAAGACCTGCGCTATGGCGTGCGGATGCTGTTGAAGAAGCCCGGCTTCACCCTGATTGCAGTTGTCACCCTCGCGCTGGGCATTGGAGCGTCCACGGCTGTCTTCAGTGTCTTTTACGCCGTGTTGCTAAGACCTCTTCCATACCCAAACGCAGATCGTCTTGTGGCGCTCTCAGAAAATTCTCTTAAGTCTCCCGACATCTCGGTTGCGTATCCGAATTATCTCGACTGGCGAGCGCAACAGACTGTGTTTGAGGACATGTCGGCGCGTATGCCCACGGGCGGGATTTTCGCCGGTGCAAATGAGCCGGAGAGAGTGATAGGCCGCCATGTGACATCGAGTTTCTTCTCAACGCTTGGGGTCCAACCAATGCTGGGCCGCGCCTTTACTGAAACAGAGTGCAAGCCAGGAGCACCACCTGTGATTGTGATCAGCTACGGGCTTTGGCAACGGCACTTTGGCGGTTCGCCCGATGCCGTCGGCAAATCAGTCACATACAACGGTGAACCCTGGACCATCGTCGGTGTGATGCCTTCCTGGTTTGATTTCTACGGACGCGACAACATCAACAACGATGTATTCACGCCACTCGGGCATTTGAGCCACCAGGAGTTCATGCATGAGCGAAAGTCGCACACGGTCCGGGTCGAGGCGCGGTTGAAACCGGGCGTCAGCGTTGAAGAGGCGCAGGTTGAACTCAGCGCTATAGCTGCTCGACTCGCAGGGCAGTATCCCTCGTCAAACACCGGCATAGGAGTCAATACTCGATCTTTTCTCGATAACTACGTCGGGGACTATCGTCAATCGTTGCGCGTGATTTTTGCCGCGGTTGGGTTCATGTTGTTGATAGCCTGCGCAAACGTTGCCAATCTGATGTTGGCCCGCGCCACGACGCGGCGGCGTGAGATCGCTCTGCGGCTCGCCCTCGGCGCCTCGCGCTGGCGCATCACACGCCAATTGCTGACCGAGAGTTTGATCGTGGCGACTGTTGGCGGCGCCTTCGGAGTCTTGTTGGCAATGTGGGGAGTTAATCTTCTCTCCAGGCTCAACACTGGAGAGTTGTCGCGCATCGATGAAGTCTCAATTGATGCACGCGTGCTCGCTTTCACACTTTTAACGACTCTATTTGTCGGTCTCCTGTCCGGTCTTTTTCCAGTACTCCACAGTGCGCGCCTCGGTTTGAATGATGCGATCAAAGAAGGCGATCGCGTTTCCTCAGCGGGTTCGGGCGGGAAGCTGCGACGGTGGCTGATTGCATCGGAAGTTGCGATGGCGCTGATGTTATTGGTGGGAGCCGGGCTCACGATCAAGAGTTTTCAACGATTGACTTCCGTTGATCCAGGATTTGATCCGCAGAACGTTCTCACCTTCCGCATGCGTTTACCTGATGCCACATATAAAGAAGCATCCCAGATCGTTGCATTTTGTACCGCGGCGATGTCGAGAGTCTCAGCTCTGCCGGGTGTGGAACGCGTGGCGGTCTCAACCGGTTTTCCTCTTGGCCGTGCCGGCGAGAACGGTTATGAGGTAGAAGGACAGCCGGAACCTCCGGCCGGCC
>DASQKG010000207.1:0-16181 GCA_035630655.1 Pyrinomonadaceae bacterium | reverse complement strand
CTACAAGAAGAACTGGAAGCGATACCCCAAAGGCGCGCCGAGATCGAAAAGGAATTCGATCAGCGCGCCTTCGAAATTAGGGCGATCGAGAATTCACGCGATGAAGCTCGACATACCCGTACGCGTCTGGAAACTGAAGTCTCCGAGCAGCGCATTAGAGTCGAGCGCGCCGACCGCAACCTAATGTCGTCCAAGAGACAGGACGAATACACTGCTGCCATACGCGAAGCCGACGCCGCCCGCAAACAGATTTCTGCCCTTGAAACCCAGATCCTGGAACAGATGGAGATACTCGAGAAAGCACAGGGCTCACTCGATGAACGCGCCGAAGAAATTGCCTCGCTAAACTCCGATCGTGACGTGCGTTTGCAAGCGTTCGATGAAGAAACTCGTTTGCAGGCTGAGAAGCTGGCGAAGGATCGCACCGAGCGTGAGCGCTTGTTGGCAATTCTGCCCAAACCGATGGGTGCACTCTACAACCGCATCAGCGCCCGCATTCGCGATGGCGTCGCCGTCGCTGAAGCCCGCAACGGCGCTTGCATGGCGTGCTTCATGTCACTGAGGCCGCAAGCGATGGCCCAGGTGCGTCGAGGCGACGAAGTTGTCACTTGCGACAACTGCAATCGAATTCTCTACTACGTTCCTTCGAGCACGACTCCTGCAAACGCAGATGCCCCCCAACCGAAGATGGCCCACACCTAAAGACAAGTCTCTCGGGAAAAATGAAAATATTGGTGACAGGTGGTGCGGGTTATATCGGCAGTGTCCTCACTGAACAACTCGTGAGGGACGGCCACAAGGTTGTTGTTTACGACAATCTTTCGAAAGGACATCGCTCAGCCGTTGCGCCCGCCGCTTCGTTTGTCCATGCCGACCTGGCGGACGATTCAACCTTACAAGACACGCTGTCCAGGAACGGAATCGAAGCGGTGATTCACATGGCGGCCGACTCTTTGGTCGGCGAGTCGTGTGTCGAACCTGCGAAGTACTATAAGAATAATGTAGTGAACGGTCTTACCTTGCTCGCAGCAATGAAAGTGGTTGGAGTGAATCGAATTGTTTTCTCTTCTACCGCTGCCACCTACGGTCAACCTGAGCAACAGCCTATAGACGAAACCGCGCTTACAAAACCTACTAACCCTTACGGCGAAACCAAACTCGCTTTCGAACGTGCCATGCGATGGTATGACGAAGCCTACGGCCTTCGTTACGCGTCGCTGCGCTATTTCAACGCCGCGGGCGCCAGCGAAAACTTTGGCGAGGATCACGATCCGGAATCGCATTTGATCCCCATAGCTCTTCAGGCAGCGGCAGGTTCGCGTGCGGCAGTGGAAGTTTATGGCGACGACTACCCGACTCCGGATGGCACCTGCGTGCGCGACTACATTCATGTCATCGATCTGGCCCGGGCCCACATTTTGGCGCTCAGTGTTCTCGATGAAGGCAGCCGCATTTATAACCTTGGCTGCGGTGGCGACGGTTATAGCGTGAATGAAGTTTTGGAAACGGCCCGACAGGTGACCGGAAAAGAAATACCGGCCCACGTTGGACCAAGACGAGCGGGCGATCCGGCAACCCTTATTGCGGCTTCGGATAAGATCAAACGCGAGCTGGGCTGGAAACCTGAATTTCAGGACCTGCGCCTGATCATCGAGTCGGCATGGCGCTGGATGCAGAAACATCCGAATGGCTATTCGAATTAGGGCATGTAGTTCAGAGTTCAATCTTCAGATTGCCGGTGGCCAAAGGCGACGCAAGCTGAAGTTTGAACTCTAAACTACGCGTCCAGGGCTTTCGATTTTGGATAGGTCTCAGGGGAGCATGGCAACGCGGAAAACAACTCAACCAAAGAAGAACGCGGTCAAACGCACACGTGCGTCGACTGCTCCGGCCATAACTGTCGATGAGTTTCTTGCTCTAAAAAATCCCAAAGGAGATCTGACGGTGGCAGTTGATGGCGAGCGCGTTTCGCTCACCAGCCTTGAACGCGTCTATTGGCCCGACGAGAAAATAACGAAGTTTGAGTTGCTTCGTTATTACCTCGGCGTTAGTTCCCACCTTATGCCTTTCCTTAAAAGCCGCCCGGCGATTCTCCAGCGCTGGCCGCGTGGCATCAATGCTCCGATGTTTTTCCAACAAGACCTGGAGAGTGCGCCGGCTTTTATTAAGACCGCAAGGTTGACCAATAAGGAAGGTCGCGAGATCGATTACGCCGTTTACACTACGACCGCTTCCCTTCTGCACTTCGTTAACCTCGGATCGATTGAACAACACCCGTGGCACTCGACGATTGCGAAACTCGACAAGCCTGACTGGATTGCAATCGACCTCGACCCAAAACAGGCGCCATGGGAAAACGTCTTGCAAGTTGCGCTTACCACAAAGAAGGTGTGCGATGAAATTGGGTTGAATGCGTTTGTGAAAACGTCGGGTTCGTCAGGGATACACATTTACCTTCCCTTAAAACCGACGAATGAATATGAGAAGGCAGCGGAGTTTTCCCGGCTGCTGGCTGAAGAGATTGCTCAACGCGTGCCGAAGATCGCGACTGTCGAACGTACGATCGTGAAGCGAAAGAAGGAACAGGTATACGTGGACTGGATGCAGAATGCTCGCGGCAAGAGTTTGGCATCAGTGTTTACAGCGCGGGCGAAACCGAAGGGCACTGTCTCGATGCCTTTGACGTGGAAACAGATTGAGCAGGGCGTGAAGATCTCCGACTTCACAGTCAAAAACGTTCCCGCCCTGCTCAAAAAGAAGGGCAATGCGTGGTCTGATTTCTTCGATCAGCGACAGACGCTGAAGCTCAATTAGTTCTTGATCTTCACGCCCGCAGAAAACCGAATGCCGTCTTCCCGGCGGTTATCAAAGAAGACCGGAATATAATCAACCTGTATCGGCCGGACGTCGATCCGATCACTAGCCCTGATGTCGAGTCCTGCTCCCAGGGCCATCGCAAACGCCGTCTCGTTAGTGTCAGGACAGGTAAAATCGTTGTTCTTGAAATCCGCGTTGTAACGCACGGCGCCAAACAGCGCATGCGCGTACGGAATCAAGGGCGACGAATTACGCCAGTTAACGCGCGGACCAAAAAGCAGCGTGTATCTCGCAATACGAGCATTGAATACGCGGCCGCTGAGACGATCTTCGAAGTCGGTATTGGCGAAAGTTGCGCTGAAGTTTCCTACCAGCCCAACGTTCTTATGAACATTCGCCACGACCTCACCAGTCACGCCGTGGTGTTCGACGCGCCGGTTGCGGAAGTCAACGGGCGACGTGGTGCCGTTGGCATTGATGGCACGTCCCTGAGCATCCAGTCGATCGCCTCCGTTGCTGGCGCGCTCGTGAGCGTAACCGATGAAAAACTCCCAATTGGAATAGTCGCTCTGCGCGAATCCAGCCGGAGCACAGGCAAGAATGATCGCGAACAGCAAAAGTAGCTTACGCATGGGCGGTAGTCCTCCTTGATGATTTCCCATCACCTGGGTCCCCTGCGTGTCAGCCGCGCTGGGGCGAATACTTACAGAACCTTGTGGTGATAAGAAAAATAGGAATCCGCACGTCCTTCCAATTTTTCTGTTGATTACCCGTTTATTTGAAAAGGGGCATTCTTTTATCATGGACTCTTTAAGACAAGCAAGAACAAAAGCCACAACAATGTTGGCCGGGCTTAGAACAGTTGCCGTGTCTCTGGCCGCTGGTAGCGTTTTTGCGGCAATGGCCCAACAGCCGCCCAAAAGCATTGTGAGGACGCCGGCGAAAACACCGGCAACGTCCACGGTCAAGGCCCCGATCAACAACCCACTTGCAACTAATGATGTAAACAAGCTTCTCGCTGACGGCCAGGCGGCATTTGACGCGGGCCGCTTTGACGAAGCGATTGCCAGGTACAACCGTGTGATTTTGTTATCCGCAAACCAACCAAGAACCGCGTCCGTCGCAAGTTTATTGATTGGCAACGTCAATATGGCCCAGGGAAAGTTTGGAAATGCGGAAGTCGCATTTCAACGCGCTGTAACACTCAGCCCAAACTATGCGGAAGCTTACAACGGCTTAGGTGAAGCGCTTGGCGAGTTGAAGCAGTTTCCCCGCGCAATTGAAGCTTTCAACAAAGCAGTGGGGCTGGATCCGAAACTGTTGAAAGCTAAATACAATCAGGCGGTGACCTACGATCGGATGCGCAACTTTCGTTATTCTGAGTTTGTATTTAGAAACCTGATCAAAGCGAATCCGGACTACCCACTTGCCTATGACGGCCTGGCTGTGACGCTCTCAAAAGCCGGAAGAGCAAAAGAAGCGATGGCGCTTCATGAAAAAGCCATTGCCCTCTCGCCACGCGAGCCTTCTTATTATTTCAACTACGCGATCAGCAACCTCATGCTCGGCAACACCGCCAAAGCGATGGAGCAACAGCAGAAGCTAAAAACCATCGATCCCCTCGTCGCCGACCGCCTCGCCAGCGTAATCATCAAACGCCAGATGTAGATACAGCGGGAATGCATGTCAAGGAACACCGCTGAAATTACCGCGAACGAGGCTGCGAAGCAGTCGGACAGAGTAATAGCCCCATGCGCAGCGAAGCGGAGCGTGGGGAATAAAGATTATTACCGGGGCCAAGCCTGCGAAGCTGGCGACAGACCGAACTACGCTGAGGTTTGATCTCCTGCCGCCAGCTACGCAGGCCCCGAGTTCTTCATACACGGTCCCCACGCTCCGCTTGGCTGCGCGTCGGGCTAATACTCCGTCCGACTGCTTCGCAGCCTCGATCAGATTGACTTCAAGAATTAGTGATTTAGAACAGAAATCGTCTTCTCAGGCAGCTTGCGGCGCTGGCGGGCGATTGAAACTAATCTTAAAGCTGAAATGCTTTTGCATTTGAGTGCATGGGCCGGTAACAAAGAATCAGACCCAGAAGAAAAATGACTGCACCGAGGATCGCTGGAGCCAGATGAAAGAGATCCGTATAACCCACTGCCGGGTGTACGCCGATAGCCGCCGCGAATCCTACGAGTCCTGAAAAGAACAGCACCTGCCACAAGCTCTTCGAAGGCTTTCCACACCAGACACAAAAGAGCACTGTGACTCCGGTCGCGCAAATCGCGCCGCCAAACCCCGCGCGATCGTGTGCGATCAAAGGAACCAAACGGTCGCTTATCGCATGCAGCTGCTCCGGCTGCAGCGACATGAAACTCAAGTCCTGTGGCACAAACACCGTCGTCATTCCGACTATCATCACCGTGAAACCACCGGCAATCATGCCGGCTGCTGTGACGAGCAAGAGTGCACGGCCCAATCCATACATCGAGAGCCAGGGCACTCTCACGCCCGGCTGAAAAAGCGACGTCACGCCTCTCGGCGGCTTAAGTAAAGCGTAAGTTTTGAACAGGCCGACGAGGAATAACGGCAGCAGCACGAGGGTGCCGGCGCCATGCCACGTGTCCAGATAGCCATAACCGAGATACGCAAGGAAGCTACTGAAGCCAACTGCGCCGCTAACAATGAAGAGCCACCACGGCCATGCCTGCCCCTGCCGCAGAGGAAACTCTGCCATCCAGATGTACAGTGAACCAATCGCGATTAGCGCGCCGCCGAAGGCCACGCGATCGTGGAACATGAAATAGACCACGCGACAGTCGCTGATGCGACAGAGTTCTTCCGCAGTGATTCCAAGAAACTGAACGTCGTGAGGCAGGAATTGTCTGCTGGCTGAAAGAAAAAAGGCGAAGCAGCCAAAGACTACCAGGCTCAGGCCTGCAAGGATGAGCAACGGACGGCCATCGCCGACCAGCGCTTCCACGAGCCCTCTATTGTCGTAAGGCTGCTGAGACGGTTGTAGATTCAACGCCGGGAAGTTTACAGCCTATTGCGCCACCTTGCACAAAGATCCGCTGCCGCTTCCGGCCATGTGGGAAAGTTAAAAGTGAATCCGTTTTCCAGCAGCCTCGCCGGAACGACGCGCCTGCTCTTCAGTGCCAACTCACTCTCGCTGCGCAATACGAAGGCGCCAATCTCCAACATCCACTCGCTCGCAGGAAGCCCGAAAGGCATGCCCCAGGACGCGCGTAAGTCACGCATAAACTCCGCATTGGTCAAAGGATTTGGCGACGCCACGTTGACTGGCCCATCGAGTTCGTCATGTTCAATCAACCAAAGAACAGCGCGAACAAAATCCTGATCGTGAATCCATGAAACAAACTGCTTCCCATTGCCTATTGTGCCCCCGAGACCAAAACGTACGAGCTGTAACAACAGATCAAATGGCCCGCCCGAGGATGGGCTCATGATGATCGCCGATCGCAGGAGTACCTTCCGCGTTAAAGGCGTAGCTGCTTCATTGAACACGCGTTCCCAGTTCGTCGCGACGTCGATGCTGAAGGCCCAGGTGTCGGGTGCGTTCGGCTCCGAGCCGCCGATTATTCCCGTAGCCTCGTCATTCGGCGCGTCATATCGATGCGCGTAGATCGTAGCGGTGCTCGCCTGCAGCCAAATGCTTGGTGGGCTCCATGCCTGTGCGATTGCGTCGCCAATCACCTTCGTCGATTTCAATCGTGAGTCCATGATGATCCGGCGATTCTCAGGAGTGTAGCGACAATTCACGCTTTGTCCCGCCAGATTGATAACTACGTCGGCGCCTTCAAACTCAGAAACCCAGTCGCCGAGCGATTCGCCGTCCCATGTAACACTACGCCATGGACCACTGCCGGGACGGCGACTAAGCACTACGATTTCGTGTCCCGACTCATGCAGAGCCCGAGCAAGCACTGTCCCAACCTGACCAGAGCCACCGGGGATAACTATTTTCATGTGGTTGCCGTTTCTGCCGAGTCGATTAATGAGTCGGCACGAATGTCGTCCCGCAAGTCGGCGACTAAACGCAACGCGCGCTTCCGGACCGGACTCATCAACGGATTACTCGCGAGCGAAATCAACTTGTCCAGCAGTTCAACCGTCTGCTCGATCAGCCGGTGCGTGCGTCGTTGTCTGGGCGAGGAATCATGTATCCAAAAAAGGACAATGCCCATGTTGTAGAGCCATAAGAGATACGGCAGTTCAGCTGCCAGGTCCTTCGGTATGCGCGTCTTTGAAGTCGTCACAATTTCTTCAAAGAGACCGACGCTATCGCTTCGCACAGGATCGGATTCGTCTCCGAACGGGTTAAGCGGACTCTTTGGATCGGCAGCCGTCTTGAACAGCGCACCCGCGAATTCGTGATAAGGCGCCAGCCTCTCGATCTTCATTCGCATCACTTCCACTAAACGTGCTTTCAGGCTCGATTCAGCTTCAAGTATGGGCCTTGACGCCGCGACCTGCTCGTCGTGCAAACGATGGTAGAAAGCCTGGACCAGGTGCGCCTTCGAGGGATAATAGTGATACGCGTTTCCGAGAGAGACACCAGCCTTGTCGGCAATTGCTCGCATCGTAGTTTCTTCGTAACCACGTTCGCGAATCAGCTCCAAAGCAGCGTTGACAATGTTTGTGCTGCTCTGATGTCCTTTCCGGGTCTTGACTGACTTTGGCTGTTTCCTGGGTTTTGACACTTTGCTCATGAGTCTCACCTCGATAAGCCCGGCACGCGGCTAATCTGATAACGATTCTGAGAGATTAACGACACCACGCGCCTGGTTGTCGGTAGTAGTTCGGGCGTGGAAAGTCGATAGGACCATTCCCGATAACCGCTGAGCGCCCACAAGACCATGAGCCACGCCTTCGGACCGAAATAAACTGCTCCGTCATCACCGATGACCGTCAAGTCCTTCGTCGTTAGCTCATGGTCAAAGTGTGGAAACCGATGCCGCGCTTCATCCGATCTAATTGGTACGAGATGGAGTTCGACCAGCTTCGGCACATCGGTCAGCCACTCATGAACTCTGCGGCATAATCCGCAATCAGGATCGTAGAGAACTGTTAAGGCCATGGCTTACGCCTCCCTGACGGCGGTGAAAGCGTCCGGCATTACCGGCGGCGGCCCGTTGCGTAAGGTGGCGCGGCGGCGCATGCGGCTAAAGATGAAGAGGTTGAAGAAGTGCATCGCACCCAACACCAGCAGGACCATACCCACTTTTACTGAGAGTGCTTCGATGCCTTCTTTGGCGTCTGCCACGTTGTATCCGAGCTTTAACGCCAGGCTAACGTAGCCAAAGTTGATGAGATAGAACCCGACAACGAGCAGGTGGTTGACTGAGTCGGCCAGGGGTTCGTTGCCGTGAAAGACGTCCACCAGGAAGATGCGTCCATTCTTATGGAGCGTATGGGCGACCCAAATGGTGAGCGCAATGCTGATCGACAGGTACATCAGGTAAGTGGTGATTTCAATCGTCATAACCGGCCTCCTTTTTAGAAATTGAACACGTTCAACAACCTCACAGTACGCCCGAGATTACTCGCTGTCAAGAGTTTTCTTGAACATGTTCAGAAAATATTTAGAGGACATGGGAGACCACCGCGAGGGCCCTGGACAAAGAGTTTCGCGTCTGCGCTTTTACAGCTGTCCAAGCGCATCTTTTCGACTCTCGAGCGACGGGGTCTGCGCGGAGCGATCTCATTAGCACCGCGGCTTTAGCCCGGTGACCATAGAGGGCAGGATCAAAGGTAAACCGTTTGAACGGTTTTTTTGGAATTGAGGAGGACAAACCGTTCGAAACGGTTCTGGAATTTTTGCGTCGAATCTTTGCACCGGGCTGAAGCCGCGGTGCTAATGAGATCGCTCCGCGTAGTCGGGCAAGCCAGCAGAAAGACCATTACTCCCGAGCAGACTCAATAATGTTGGCTCGTTCTCTTACCGCGCCTGCCTTTTTGTTTGCGGCGCTTCTTTTCGTCAACGCCCTTGAGTGACGCAAGTGGCCAGAGCTTATGCTCAACCTCAGCCAGTCCGGCTTCGGTTACCGCACGCAAGACCTCTTCGGAGGATTTATATGCAGGCGCCGCTTCGTCAAGCGGCACGCGGCCATCCATGTTCACGAGTATCCCTGCGGCAGCGTATTCATCATCGACCTGTCGCTGCGAGAGCGTGCGATTTGCCTCGCCGCGGGAGAGCCGGCGTCCCGCGCCATGGTTAACTGAGAAGCCGCTTTTCACCGCGCCGGGTAACGGACGAAGGATGAAGCTGTAGTCTTTGTTGCTGCCGGGTATCAACACCGGATGGCCCGTCGTTTCCCACGCAGTTCCCTGGAGAGATGGATGGCCCGCGGGAAAGGCACGCGTGGCGCCCTTACGATGGACCAGGACTTCGCCGAAATCCGGGTGCCATTCCTTCTGGACCAGGTTATGACTGATTTCATAAACCAGCTCGAGGCTGGATCCAAACACTTCTCGGAATGCTGCCGCAACTTGTTCGAAAATTATCAGGCGGTTGAGAATTGCATAATTCCCTCCCGCCGCTACTGCATTTAGATAACTCCGGTAATGAGGAGAATCAGGTGTGAAGTATCCGAGGTCTATATCAGTGACGGCGTCCGGTCGCGCCTCGCGGGCCATCTCGAAATAGTTAGTTGCCAGGCCGTGGCCAAATCCGCGACTGCCTGTGTGGACCTGCACAAAGAGAGTGCCGGTCATCTCTGACCGCTGCAACTCGATGAAATGGTTGCCGCCCCCAAGGCTGCCAAGTTGATCCATGCCCCGCTCGGGTTTGCCCTTGCCGCCTTTTGGAATCTGCCAATCGTCGTCTACCGGAATCCGGTGGCGCTCGGCCCGGCTGCGATCAAACGTAGCGCCGTACTGTTCGACATAGTACTCGGCGCCGCCACGAACGAGGCTATTAAACTCCTGTTCGGAAAGACGACCGAAGCGATCACTTTTGCCCCCGTAGCCCATCACAACGCGTTCCATGACTGCGCGGTTAAATGCGGCTTTCTTTTCGGGTGTGGCGAGATCGAAGGGAACGTTTGAACTGGCGCTCATCATGCCGCAGCCAATGTCGTACCCCACTGGCCCCATCGCCACTGCGCCAGCTTCGGCGTCCGTGAGGATCACGCAGCCCACCGGCACGCCGTAGCCGTAGTGGGCGTCAGGTGTAATCACAACCAACTTCACACCCGGGAAACGGGTCGCATTGACGATCTGACGGTACAGAGTGTCTTCCGCGTTGTTGAGCAGCTCGGGCGTGAGAAACAATCTGACGGGCACATCGCCGATGTCGTCGGTTTGGAGTTGGTAGAAGCCTTCGCCACTGGGTCGTGCGAATGATTTCCAGTTGGAAGCGTTCTTTAGAGCCTTGTCCGGTTTGGTTTGTGGGATTACATCGCTCATGACTAATAGTAGCATCAGCCTTCGCGGAGCGATCTCATTAACACCGTGGCTTAAGCCCGGTGCTGAAGGTCGGCTCAAAATGATTTTGAACCGTTTCTAACGGTTTCTCTTCATCCCCTGCCAACAAAAACCGCTTAAAACGGTTTCCGTTGTTCTTTCCATTCCTAATCACCGGGCTGAAGCCACGGTGCTAATCAGATCGCTCCGCGACGCCGGTGTCTTCAGTCCGCGAGATCGGACGACTGATAATAGCCAAGCACTTGAGTGCTGAGTGTTTTAGGGTCTCGGTTTGCAGTCCGTGTAGCGCACGGCTGAAATTGTCCCTGGCCACTAGCGGGAAGTTTTTCAGTCGCCCGCTTCACGGGCTATCAATCTGTTGGGGTGGTCCATCCCGGCACTAAAGGTGCTGGGCTATTGTCATTCGTCCGCATTCGCGGACTGAATACGTTACAAAGAAGTTCCCTTTAGCTGTTCCCTGATTGTCGCAAAATCAAGCGGGTAATGCTCTTCGCAAGCTCCTCAGCACTCTCGCTTTCTGTGACGACCACCCGGAAATCTGCTAGAGCATAAACATCAAGGCGATCCTCGTAACGCTCTTTCGCAGCCTCCTCCGACGGCGCCAGCGGCCGTGTTTGCCTGCTCGCTTCAATGCGTTTCCAACACAGCTCAAAGGGCGCATCGAGCCAGATTGCAATCGCCGACGCTTCGGCCAGCAGCTTGCGATTCGCTGGAGTGGTCCATGTTCCTCCACCCAGCGCAACAACGCCGGGACCATCTCTCTTCAACAGTTCTGCCAACGCGCGTGTTTCAATTTCGCGAAATTTGTCTTCCCCGTCCTGTTCAATAATTTCTTTAGGACTACGCTGCTCAGCTCGCGTGATCGACTCGTCCAGATCGAACGCCTCACAACCAAGCTGAGTCGCGAGCGCGCGGGCCACGGTCGTTTTACCTGAACCCATAAAGCCGGCGATGGCGATCAAAGGTTGGTTCATTGACAGGTTATCTTTCTACCATTGACTCAATACGCTCAAAGAAGCCTGGGAAGGAAATTTCGACGCAATCGCTCCCGAGTATTTCCGAATCGCCGCGCGCAATGAGCGCGGCAACCGTGAATGCCATAGCGATTCGATGGTCCCCGTACGCATTGAGAGTCGCTCCCTGCAATGTCACGGGTCCCTCAACCGCCAGACCGTCATCATATTTCTCAACCAACGCGCCCATTGCCCGCAGGTTGCTGACTGTGGCCGCAATGCGATCGCTCTCTTTTGTCCGCAGTTCAGCGGCATCGCGAATAACAAGACCTCCGGGAACTTGAGTTCCAACGACAGCAAGGAGCGGCAGCTCATCTATCAATGAAGCCACCATTGGCCCGCCGACTTCTTTCCACGGTCCGGGTTGCCATGTGCCGCGAACAGAAACGGTGCCGACTGGCTCGTTGCAATCTTCCCACTCACCTACGACTTCAAGGCCTGCCCCCGCAGAGCGCAGCGCATGAAGAAACCGCGTGCGTGTCGGATTTAATCCAAGGTTTTCGATTTCAAGTTCCGAACCGGGAAGCAAAGCGGCGGCCGCGATTAGAAACGCTGCACTGGAGAAATCACCAGGAACTCGTACCTCGCGTCCGCTAAAGCTGGCTGGGCCAACAACCGCGCAGGAAGCCGCAATGTCGTCACCATTTTCTACAGGCACACCAAACCACTTCAACATTCTCTCGGTGTGGTCTCGCGTCTTAAAGCCAACTGGCTCCACTACCTCTGTCCGACCATGCGCGTTAAGGGCGGCGAGTAGTACGCAACTCTTCACCTGGGCACTGGCAACCGGCAGCTGATACCGAATCGCTGACAATGGCTGCCGTCCTTCGATCCGAAGCGGTGGCTTTTCATTTTCAGCGATCACGCGAGCGCCCATTCTCTCGAGGGGTTCGACGATTCGTGCCATGGGCCGCGAACGCAGCGAATCGTCGCCGGTAAGTGTCGAGGTGAATTCCTGGCCGGCTAATATTCCAGCGATCATGCGCATCGTTGAGCCGCTGTTACCACAATCCAGCGGTGCAGTGGGGGCGACGAATCGTCCATTTCCAACCCCCTCGATCAGCACGTCGTCGCCTTCCCTTTCGATCGTGACTCCGAGAGCCTGAAGGCACGTAAGTGTCGAAGCGCAGTCCCGGCTCGAAGAGAAGTTTGAGATCTGAGAACTCTGACTAGCCAGTGCTGCTATCAAGGCTGCGCGATGAGAGATAGATTTGTCGCCGGGAACACTGACTCTCCCTGTTATGCGCCGTGCGGGGCTTATTTTCATGAGTTTAATTTTCAAGATGTCGGGTGACGAATTTTAGGAACTAATGCAGTTTCGCTAGGCAATTACAGAACCCGGCGCGGGTAGCGCGGGATGCTGGAGGAGCCGAGCCCGACAAAGCCTTAAATTGTTGCATGTTGAGTACCGAAAGGATCTCGCGCTACCGCGCTCGGTTCTGTAATTTGTTGCCTGAAATCAAATTTTTTCAGTACCTGAATTGAATATTACTTGTTTTCTCAATCGAATGTGTGGACGTAGCTATAGCAAAACTCTTTACCGACGCCTCACACCTGACACCCAGACCAGTCCTGCAACCGATACCCGACAATTGACAGCCGATAGCTCATCATGTTACACCCTCGAACCTTCGGACAGCGTTTGGAGTTCAAAATAGCCGAGACCACACACCATGGCTCTTGGAGCGGCCAGTGTCTTCTTTTAATGTGACTCTAGAGACGACTGAACTCAAATTTCCCAGCCGTATCGGGGCTGTTGAGGAAGCCGCTCAAGCAGTTTCTGAATTCCTGACTCGCGCAGGTGTCGGCGAAGACGTCGCGTTTGGCATCGACATGGCCGTGCGCGAAGCCGTCACGAATGCCGTGCTCCACGGAAACAAACTCGACGAAACGAAGTTTGCGGACGTGAGTTTGAAGGTCAGTCCCGGAGTTTTTGAGATCACGGTCCACGACCAGGGAACCGGTTTCGATTCGAGCAGCATTCCCGACCCAACCGATGCCGAGAATATTTTGAAGACCTCCGGGCGCGGAATTTTTTTCATGCGTAACATGATGGATGAGGTTGAATGGTCGAAGAACCCCGAAGGTGGCACCACTGTACGCATGATGAAAAAGATTTAATTAGTTTGTTAGATTTGGATTCGCAAGGCAGTTAAAGGAGATTGCTGAAATGGCAGAGCTAAACATATCGGAGCGCCAATCCGGAGACGTGACCATTCTCGATATGGATGGAAAGATCACCATTGGCGAAGGCAGCGTCGCGCTGAGAACGGCGATCCGCCGCCTCTTAGAAGAGGGAAAGAAGAAGATTCTTCTAAACCTCGCTCGCGTCAGTTATATCGATTCGAGTGGCATCGGTGAACTGGTTTCCAGTTATACCGCAATAAACAAGGATGGCGGAGAGTTGAAACTTCTCAATTTGACGCAGAAGCTTCAGGACCTGTTAACAATTACGAAGCTGCTCACAGTGTTTGACGTTTATGAGAGTGAGGCAGAGGCCCTCACGAGCTACAAGTAATTTTCCGGTCTCACCACCAATGGTGTCGGACAGTTTAAGGGAGATAAAGATGGCAGAACTCGAAGTCAATGAGCGGCAGGCTGGAGACGTCACAATCCTCGACATGAATGGCTCGGTGAGAATGGGTGAAGGCGCTGTTTCGCTTCGTAATTCCATTCGCGGGCTGGTCGACCAGGGTAAAAAGAAAATTCTTCTTAACCTGCATGGAGTGAAGAATATCGATTCGAGCGGAATTGGTGAGTTGATAGCCAACTACACGACCGTTAGCCGCGATGGCGGGCAGCTCAAGCTATTGAACCTGACGGAGAAGATTCAAAACCTTTTGGTTATCACTAAGCTCCTGACTGTGTTCGACTCTTACGACAATGAATCTGAAGCGTTGAGCAGCTTTAAGTAGGTGCCCGGCATGGGTGCCGGGTGTCGGGTGCCGGGTGTCGGGTGTCAGCCAAAGGGATCGGTTAATGGTTTTCGAGTTCCTCCGAGACAAACTAATAAAACAAAAGACGTCGTGGTGAATTCCGACACCCGACACCCGACACCCGACACCCCTTCAGATGTTGCGTTCTACCTTTCGCCGTCTGCTCGCGCTGGATGATCCACCGGAGCGGACGGCGCTTGCTTTTTCCATCGGCGTCTTCATTGCCTTTTCGCCATTCCTCGGCCTTCATACAATTCTGGCTACCACAATTGCCTTCCTGTTTCGCTTCAACAAAGTGGCAATTTACGCGGGAACTTTTATCAACAACCCGTTTCTGACCCTCGTTCCGATTATCATTGCGTCCTATGCGATCGGTGCTTTCATATTGAATCGGCCGCTCCGAATTCCATCCGAAGGCATCGACCTGCTCCGTAATCCTCATCTACTTACCGCGGATTACTACCGGCAACTATTCCGGGAAAGTTGGCAAATCGTTTGGCCGTTCACCATCGGAGCGTCGGTGTTGTCGGTCGTTTGTTCGCTAATTGCTTATCCGGTAACATTAGGGCTTTTGAGGGTGCATCGTCGAAGAAAGATGGGCGGAGTTTAGGGTCGCGCCTCCAGCTTGGGGCAAAATGCTCGCGCGGTTCGGGTCAGCGGGGCATAAGTGCCCCATCTAAATGGGTCGTTTGTAAACGGGTGGTTTATCTTGGCATCGGTTTTGGCCCTGGCGTGCATCTTTAATAACTCCCGAAAATCATTCACCTCGAAGCATTAACTAACGGCATTCACATGAAGAAGCTTCTTTCGTTAGCGATTTTTTCCGTCCTAAGTTGTGCTTTTGGCTACTCTCAAGTTACGCCGAACCCGTCTCGTCCGGCCGGCAATCAAACAGTGCCGCAAAGAGAGGCCCCCAGTTTTGATCTTGCCGAGTTTGGCATTAGTTTTCACATCGAGCCGCGGTTGATCATCATGATGGCGGCGCTCGAGGCCACGGCGTTTGACGCGACGCCGGCATCAACTGAACCCTCAGTTTTCAGGGCGCAGGTTAGAAAAGATCTCGCCGATCTGGATCCCGATCTGCGAACGCGAATGCGAAGTTTCTACGAGCGCAACAAACTCCCGGCGCCTGCTACCGCAGCCGATCAAGCTGCGCGTTACGTGTCTCTGGCGTTTGCGCTGGGTCCACCACCCACCCTCGAGGCACCCGCACGATCGGAAGAGTTGCCTACCAGCTTGCTCGAGGTGCTTGATTTCGCCCCGCTGGTCCAGGAGTTTTATCGCAAGTCGAGCCTTCAAGAACGGATTCCAACTTACACCCGAGCTTATCAGGCTGAAGGCGACCGCTTGAGGAAACCGACGGCCGAAGTTGTGCGCGACGTTTTGTCTTACCTACACACGCGCCCTGTGACGGTTACGCTGGAACGCGTCGTAACCAGAGCACCCACTGCGGGGAAAAAGAAGAACGCGCCGCAAACCTATACCACCCGAGAAAATTTGCGTCGCTTCTTCGTGGTCCCCGATTTACTCGGTGCGCCCGGTGCTATCAACTTCAGAGTAATTGGCGACGACTACTACGCGGTCCTTCCGGAAGGCACTGACCCCGCCGCATCCGAATTGCGTCGTGGCTACCTGCAATACGTCATCGATCCGTTGTTGGTGAGGTTTAATCGCGAGATTGCTGCGCGACGTGAGCCCATCAAGCAGCTTTTGACTGCCAGAGAAAAAGCCGGAGCTACTGTTAGTCCGGATGTTTTCATCACGGTTTCAAGGTCATTCGTGGCAGCGGCTGATGCGCGTTTTGAAGAGGTTGCCAGGCTGGAGAAACTATCGAGAGATACTCGGCCGAGGCTCGCTGCCGCAAAAGACGACGCGACGCGGCAAGCCATCTCTAAAGAGTTTCAGGCGATGAGTGCAGCCATACAGGATGAGAGTGTCGAGCGATTGGCTGAACAATATGAACGAGGCG
>DASQKG010000206.1:0-9252 GCA_035630655.1 Pyrinomonadaceae bacterium | reverse complement strand
GCTGTGTCACGGCGGGATCGGGGTGACAAAGGTCCCCTCATTTTCTTACGTGACGGGAAAGCCCCTGGATGATTACATCCACCGCGGAGTCCCCGGCCCGGATGAGGTCGTCGATGTTCACGGCAACCAGGTGGCCCTGCTGGAGAGGAGCCGCTGCTTTCAATCCTCCAACATGACCTGCTCCACGTGCCACAATGTTCATCTCCCGCAACGGAATGCGGCGGCCTTCACGCGCAGTTGTCTGGGGTGTCACAAGGTCCAGAGTTGCCGTCTCTTTCCGAAGCAGGGCCACCGGATCGCGAAAAACTGCGTCGACTGCCATATGCCGAAGCTCACGTCGAAGTCGGTCGTTTCGACAAGCGAAGGACGGAAGATGCAGCCACAGGTACGCACCCATTGGATCAGGGTTTACAAGTGAGGCAAGTCAGCACTCGAGGGCTTTCTCATAAATCATCTTGGCGCGCTTGGCGCGCGCAGCATTTCTTCGGCCTGTTTCAGCAGCTCGTCACCTTTTGAGCTATTGCCCAACTCTCGATAGAGGTAGCCCATCGATCTCATGACTGAAGCCTGATTGTTTTTCTGGCCGGACTGCTGGTAAGCGAGCCGCGCCCGCTCGTAATGATCGACGGCCTTTTGCTTCTCATTCGCTTGTCTATAGAAATCGGCTGCCACTTCCAGGGCGGCCCCTTGCAGGATTAGATCCCGGCTCTGAGCTGCGGATTCCGCCACACGCAGGTAATAGTCAACTGCAGATTGTCCCGAGCTCTCTGCAACTTCAAGTTCAGCCACCTTCCTCAGCAAACCGGTCAAAGAATAAATGTTCTTTCGTATCACGTAACTGGCTCGGGCTCGCTCGTAATACGCAAGGGCTTCTGCCTTTTCTCCGTGCTTCTTATATAGGTCGCCAATCGCAGCGAGCGCGTTCCCTTCCCCCTCGGGATTCTTCTCATTCTCATTCCGCAAAAAGTCGAGCACCCTCTGGAAAAGTTGCCGGGCTCTTGCGTTTCCCGCTTCCGTCTTTCCGGCCAGGAGGACATCGCCTCCTAACGGAAATAGTCGAAGCACTTCGTAGACGTTTTTAACGCGGAGTTCACCCTGGAGCAGCTCCTCGTACGTGGCAATCTGTTTTTCCTTATCGTGTTTCGAATAAAACGCTGCGATATTGCTTAGATTTGGAAGTCGTTCGCTTTTATTGGCGGGCGTTTCCGTAAGAACATCAACCCTACCGTAGGCTTGACGCGCCGCATCGTAAGAGGCGGTCGCCGCTGGGATATCCGCGGCCTGGTCCTGTATAGAACCTAAACGGAACAGTGTATTGCCCTCTTCATTTGGATTCCCAATGGCCCGCCAGGTGTCGAGCTTCCTACGGTAGTATTTGACAGCCTCAGCAGTATTTTTTTGTGTTACGTAGAACTCAGCAACGGTACCGAGAGTCTGTGCCTTACTTGCCGCGTCGGCACTTCGTGAGACAGCGGCCTCGAAAAAAGCATTAGCCTCAGTGCTGCCGCCCGACTTAATCAGCAGGTTTCCGGCTTCCTTGAACATTTCCCCAGCCTTGCTGGCAGCGCTCGACTTCGCCTTTGGTTCAAGAGAAGCCAGGCGGTAGGCCTCATATGCTGCTTTGTACGAAGCCAATTCATTAGCCTCGTCTGACAGCTTCTTATAAAGTTCAGCCAGTTTCTCAGAAATGACTGCGTCTCCTCGATGACTCTTGTCGCTGCGATAAAGATCGCGCGCAGTTTTGAAGTACTTGACTGAATCATGAATCCTATTTTGATCGTCAGTGGACACTGATTCATAAGCCTCTCCGATACGACTCAGCACCGCGGCTTGAAGCAGAGGATTTTCGGCTCGCCGGAATGCATCACTTGCCTGACTGTAGTAACTGACGACCCTCTCCAATTCAAAGTTCGGGTCTACTTGTTGCTGGGCCGTGGCGCTATATTCCGGTTCTTTGGATTTCGCGTCCGGCTTTTTCTCTAGCGTGCTCGCAAAGATATCGCCGATTCGCTGCAGCACGTCGCCCTGTTCAGAATTGAGCCCGGCCGTCTTGTATAAATCGCTCGCGTCCTGATAGTGCTTGATGCCCAGTGCGAGCTCTGCCTCCAGCTCCTTCGCTTGTGTTTCTTTGTCGGGTGTCTTTAAGTCGTCCTTAATTGCTGCCAGTCCGAGACGAAGATCCCCCATTTTCTGAAGAATCCTCGCGTCCTGCGCAGGGCGAGCAGAACCTGCATTGCGTTCGTTCGCTGTTAAAGCGTCCTTGTAATACTTGAGTGCGGCTTCGGCATCTTTACCGAACTGAGCAAGCGTTTGTTCATTGTCATCACCTACGAACGTCGCCGCCTGAAGCATCTTGACGTATTCCGCCACGTACTTAGCTTCTCTGTCCTCAAGGTCCAGGGAAGATTGCGAACCCTGGCCCTCGTCGAGGAGCAATCCAATTGGCACACGGTCCTTGTAAATATCGGCAATGCCTGCGATCGCGTACGACTCGCCTTCGGCGCTGTTCCTGCTCTTGTGAAATTCCCGTAGATCGTTGAAAAACTTGATCGCCTGATCCGGTTTGAGTTCTTTGAGAGCGCCCAGTGCCTGGCCTTTCAGAGTCTCTGCTTTGGCGAGTTCAAGATTCTGCAAAGCGACTTTCTTCTGATCCAGGGCGTCGTTCTTCGCCAACTCGGCCGCCTTCTTTTGCGCGAGCGCATCAGCAAGCGCGTCGTCTTTCGCCTCGTCAGCTTTCTTCTTCTGCTCGAGGGCCTCAGCCTTAGCCGCGTCAGCTAACTTCGTTCTTGTAAGCGCTTCATCCAACGCTGCGTTTCGAGCGAGCGCTTCGTCCTTCAACTTGTCGGCTCGAATTCTCTGATCGAGCGCCTCATTCTTTGCCACGTCAGCCTTGGCCTTAAGCGTAAAGGCATAAGCGCCCACTACACCCGAGAAAAGAAACGCCACGAAGAAAACGAGAGCTGTGAGACGGCTGCGTCTGATTTCTTTTCTGCGCCGAGCTTCGTCGGCCGCTACCTGAGCATCGCGGGCCTCAACGCTCTCGTCCAGAAAGTTTCCAGCCAAAGCAAACTCAGGGTGATAACGACGAGCCCAAACTTCATTTGGCTTACCTTGCTCGCGCCAATTTAAGGCGATTTGCAGATCCGGGTCGCGCCACAATCCCGCTCCACCTTCCCTGTGAAGCACGGCGGTCTCCGCCAAACGGCGATAGACGCGCGACGAGCGGGCTTCTTCCTCTACCCATTCCTTTAAGCGGGCCCAGCCGCGTATCAAGCTCTCGTGGGAGATATCGATGAGGGATTCTGACTCTAACGCGACGGTTGGAGGCGGCATGAGGAAAGAGCGTCCGGGGCGACGGAACGTCTCGATAACGGTAGCCACTTCTTTTTTGCCGGCGCCGGTCACTGCACAGATCTCTCCCAGTGTGATCGGGCGGCGAATTTCTCGATTGTCGGGACCTTTTTCAGTTAAGGCTTTAAACAGTTTCTCGGCAACCACACGGTGATGATCATTCGGCAACTCGCTAAAAGCCTCATCGGCATGGCGTGAAAGCGCCTGGGCCATTCCACCTACAGCGTCGGCGCAACAGAGATCGATTGCGTCGCCTTCATGCATATCTTTATGCCGCCGCGAAACAATCTCCTCGCCTATTTTCGTTTCGATTGTAAGCAGCTTCTCTTTCCACTCGTTCCAGCTACGCATCAACAGGTGTTGCAGTACCGGCAGTTGATCCTGGTTGTCGCCGACGTCGTTTAGTAGCCGGTTCACCAAGCGCGGCGTGATCTTCCCACCGCCCACTGCCACTGGTCCGGTGATAGCTTCGCGAAGGCGATCGCGTGTCAGACGCGGAATCAGATACTGGCTTTCGTTGATTGCTTCGGGCAATCCCCAGAACTGGGAGCAATCGCCAAGGTAGTCGGAACGCATGGTCAACACTACATAGATCGGCACATCACGCTGACTTGATGCTTCCAGGAGAAGCTTGATGAAGGCCGCGGCTTCGTTCCCGTACTGTTCGCCTGTGGCAACCCTCGCGAAACGAAAGATCTCTTCAAACTGATCTACGACCACTAGTAGATTCTCATCCGGGGCCATCACCGCCTGACGAACCGCATCTACCAGACCCAGGCTGCCGCGGCGCAAAGTTGATTCGGCTATCGCCGTCTGAATCGCCGCGTTTTCTTCATCATCTGAGCCAAACACTTCGGGAGAATTCAAAGCTCGAGCCAAATTCCCGACGGGATCGTTGCCGGGTCGCATAATCGCAACCCGCCACGCAGAACCAGCGCTCGTCATGAACCCGCCCAGTAGCGCGGGCAAAAATCCCGCGCGCACCAGCGACGATTTGCCGCTGCCTGATGTGCCAACGACAGCCAGAAAACGCGTGCGGCTGAGTTTGCCGATCAATTGTTCGCTCTGGCCGTCGCGCCCAAAAAAGAGGTGACTCTCGTCAAACTCAAAAGGACGCAAGCCGGGAAACGGATTGGTGGACACTTCAACTTCGCTCGGGGTGTCTCGTGCTTGGGTACTCATAGCGTCCCTCCCTTTGCTTCACTAACACGCGCGATAAACGGTTGAAGCGGTTGTGGATCAAATTCTCCGAAGTTCTTGATGACCTGCGCTTCCTGTGTCTTGAAACGCTCTTTCGGAGGTGACACCGGCCCGGCTACATAAATCGCCTTGCCCAGAAGCGGGGTTGACCGTCCATAACCGGGAAGTTTCAGCAATTCGCGCAACTTCATTCGCAGCCATCCTTCGCCGGCATGGCCCTGGAAAATTAAAACCGCGTCGCATATCAACAGATTGTCTTTATGATCCTGGAAAACTTCCGCTTCATTTCCCTCTGTCAGGGGCAGCGTTATTTCACAACCTTGTGCGAACAGATAGTCTTGCACTGGTCCAACCGCGTCCATGTCTGACTGGTCGCAAATCAAATAAATGCGGGTTGGGCCCTTCGTGTCTCCCACCGGAGTAACCGGTTTGGGCTTTTGCGTGAGTTTCGTCTGAATGATGGTCTTGAGATCTTCGAGTTTGGTTTGCAAGAGCTCCGATCCGTTATGGGAGTTGAAGCTATTCTGCAAATCATCCACAAACTTCATTTGCCGTGGATCTGTAGGCTGTAATCCCGGTGGCATCCAAATCAATCTGGAAAACTTGTCATCGTCGCCACGCTCTGTCGCCAGTTCTTCCTGCAGCCGAACAATCGATCGCTCGGTTTCCATTTCAGGAATGGTGCCGTAGTTTTCTCCGATCAAATGTACCGACAAGCGGCTGAGCTGGAGGTAATCACGAACGGCTTCTCTTAAAAGAGGTGCTTCTTGAGGCAGGGCTTTGTCGGGCAACACGACGTGGCCGTGCTGCAACAGTTCACGCTTAACTCTGTCGTGTTCTTCGCGGAGATCGGAAGTGGTTTCAGCCAGGTAAATCGTTTCTCCTCGAGTGGGCTCTCGAGTTTGAGCGGATTCCATGCGATTCAAAAGGAACGAAATATCCTGCGCAAGATCCTCAAACTTCTCCCAGTAGCGTTTGTCTTTCTCACCCTTCGGACCAATTTCATTGTCGTACTCGCGGAAACGCCCAGTAGACTTATCCTCCGCATAAAACTCATAGCCCAGCATGTCGCGCAATTCCGGCGGATGCTCCGTGAGCGGGACAAACGTCTTGACTACTTTAAAGACGCGGTGTTTGTCACCGATGCGAAGACCACCGTTCTGGGCCGCAAGACGGAAGAAGTCGTCCAACTCGCTTCTGCATGACTTGGATTGAAGGTAGCGTGGTGTGATGACCGCAAGTAATATCGCAGCTTTTGAAAGCTCAATAATAATCGTGTCGTTCAAAACATCGTTACCGCCCAACTTGCGATCCCGCCAAATTTTTACGGGCCGTCCCAATAGTTGTGGGAGCCGCCAGTCGAGGGCTTCGTGCAACAATTCTATCCAGCCCTTTTCCACTTCAGTAAAACGGGCATTGTCTATGTGGGCGTAGCTAATGAAGAGAGAGTTTTCGAAATCGAGGTTTGCGGACATCTTGTGCCTCCCGCGAGATAAAGGCTGCTGGTTCGAGTTAGTTCGTCATGAGCAGATGAACGACGTTGAGAAAGTTAAGTACGAAGGTCTCTGACACTCAACACATCCCGCACTCCATAAAGTATGCCTGATTTGGTTGGAGTGTTTCCGGTGTTCCGGTTCGGACGCACACTTGGGATGCTCTCGTGAGACTTGGGAATCGGACAGCCTGGTTGTCAAAACGTGACGAAGTGGTCGCACAATATTACAGTTACTTGAGTAGAGTCAACACTTTCTGGAACAATGGAGGCAAGAGCCGGAGTCTTTAAGAGTGAACCGAAATGGACGATCGACCTTCAAGTTGATAACACGCGCGCTGGGGCGGTTTGGAGAGAGTTATCGGGCGAACGAACGCCAGGTGAATCGATAGATCTAAACGCGACCGGCGATTGACAAAGAAGTGCTGCGAAGTCTGGTTGCAACTCAGGCAAGTGTGCACGTCTTCGGTTTCGCTGGCCCGCTGAAGCCCGTCGTTTGATGGCTTTGTATGATTTCAAGTGGCATACTGCGCATACGGTGAGTTGTTCTTAATCGTCCGTTATGACAGAGAAGAGTTCGAACTATGCATCCGAGAAAGTTTTTTGGCCGGCGGAAAGCACATCTAATCTTTGGCGGTGGATTTCTTCTTGTCCTTATCCTCAATTCCACTCTTAACTTCATAGCAGGCGAAACCGCCGTGGGCGCAGCATGGAAGTCCATCAGTGAAATAAAGCCCTTCGACTACCTGATGTTAGCGCTCTTCTGGTATACCTGCGCGGTCGATCGTCCTAAAGATGATTGGCGCAGTCCGCTAATTACTTTGGGTCTTAGCTCGACTAACGAGAAGTAGATTGCTTCGGACTTTCAGTTTGAAGAAAGATAAACGCTCAATTGTTCCGGTATTGCTACGCTCCCTGCGTCTGAGGTGTCCGGCGTGTGGCCAATCCTCCATCCTCAAAGGCCCCTTCCAAATCAGGCATCACTGTCCAAACTGCCGCTCGCTTTTCAAACGCGAGGAGGGATTCTTTGTCGGCGCGATTATGGCCAACGTGATTACGACGGAGTTTGTGATTCTGGTTGCCTGCTTCGTGTGGCTGTTTGTATTCCGCTCAACTTATGAGAAGGCCCTGGTAGCTCTCTTTATTACCGCGTTGATTTTTCCAGTCGCGTTTTATCACCACAGTTGGAGTTTGTGGTTGGGCTTTGATTATTTGGTGGAGTCGTTGCCGAAATATGAGAAGAAGAAGTAAGCGCCGCGTCATGAAGGCAGTACCACCTCGCGGTAACGGGTGGGTGGCTGCGGTAGATAAAGCTTGTGACTAACTTCTGTACCAAGAACCCACCCGCTACCCGCGAGGTGGTACTGACTTCACACGATCACACAAGTTCACCGAAACTCGATCTGCCCCAGCAGCGGAAAATGATCTGAAGCCTTGGCTGCCCGCTCGTGTTGTCGCATCACCTCGCAACTGACCAGTCGATCGCTGAAGCCGGACGGCACAAACATGTAGTCCAACCGCAGATGCGGATCCCAAACCGGAAACGTGTAGCCCTTGTCATCAGGGTGCAATAATCGGTACCCATCGACGTAACCTGAGTCTTTGATGTGCTGGATGGTGTCGCGTTGAATGTCGCGGCCGCTTATCCAAACCAGGCCGCGAATCCAAGCCGGCATGCGACGCACGTCCAGCAACTCGCCCGGGGCCAGCGTGTTGAAGTCGCCCACAAGTACATGGAATCCGTGCTGATGCCGTTCGATGCTCTTCAGTAGCGCCTGAATCTCCCGCACCCGCTTTCGCTCGCTCCACTTTGAAAACGTCGAACTCAGATGCAGACCAAAGATGCGCTCCTCGGTCCCGGCGAGGACTATTTCAAGGAAGGAGTGTTTAGCGCCTGCGGGGTAATGCCATTCGTGATAAGAAACTTCGAGGCGACTTATGAAGCCGATGGAATGCTCGGCGCGCGCTGCCCAGTGAGGGAGTTCTGTAGTGCCGGCGAGTCGGCTGATGAGACCAGCATCGGTGGCCTCCTGAAATACGACGATATCCGGCGCCACGGCCCGAATCACTTCTGCTAGTTCCCTCTCGCGGCCTCGGCCACCGAAGCGGATGTTATAGCTAAGCAGCTTAACAATCACGACTCTTTCGGCGCCTCTATTACCATGCAGTAAGGTTCATCAAACAGGACGTCGCGTGAATAAAGAATGATGTTGGCAGTGGCCTGAAAATTTACAGGCCTGCCGGACAGTTGTTGCAACTCCTCGCGCAAGGCGTTGAGCGCCGGCGCGACTGCGGGGTCTTCATCACAAAGCGGCTTGGTGTGCAGAGCGGGAATGTAGTAAGCGTCTTCATTCCAGAATTCCATCACCTTGTCACCGATCAAAGTGACATCGAGATCACTGGTTCCCCGCCCATCAGCGTCGAATGGTCGGCCGTCGGCCCATTTCTTGTTGGTGACTGCGCTGCCACGCAATGCGACGCTTGTGCCTGCCGGCAACCCGGCTTTCAGCTTTGCCTTAAACTCGCGATACCTCAGCGCATCGCCGTCAAAAGCCAGACGAACGATTCGGTCTTCAGTGTCCTGATCGGTTGTATTTTTACTCGACATATTTTACCTGCCCCACGATTCGTAGTTTGAACACCTAAGATTGCTGCACGTTTGGTTGCGACTTATTCTATACCTTCATCATGGCCATGGTGGCAAACGCAATTCACGACAGTTTTTAACGACCTCGCGCGGCTACGCGGAGCGATCTAATTAGCACCGTGGCTTCAGCCCGGTGAATCAGGGAATCCACTAATCCAGGAAACCGTTTTAACGGTTTTCGATTGGACCACGAACCCAGAAACCGTTAGAAAAGCGAAGGACTCTTTATGGCGGCGACCAGAGAAAATCTAACCAACCCGATCCCCAGTGAAATGTCAGAACCGAGAGCAGGATTTCAGTCCTCGAGGCTGAAAACTCGGACGCATTTAGCACAGCTTGGATGAGATGGGAATAGTGGGATGATGGATAGATACGGAACCGAGCGCGGTAGCGCCGGATGCTAAAGGCCACTCCAGAAGCAGCACATGTTTCCAGATTACATTTAGCATCCGGCAGCTACCGAGGCTGTGTGAAAACTGAAGGTACGAGTGAATAACGCTGAAAGCGTTCGCTAGCTCCAGCCCAGGGTTGCGCTTTGGCAACCCTGGGAAAGAGGCATTCA
>DASQKG010000205.1:0-22589 GCA_035630655.1 Pyrinomonadaceae bacterium | reverse complement strand
ATCAAGGCCGCTTGCCCGATAAACCTGTTTTTGTCGAGGTGGACCAATCGCCCCAGACCCATTTCAAACGGCGAATACTTCTGCTCGTCGATTAACGCCTTCTTGCTGCTGTTGAAATCCACGTCGATCAGGAGCAGCCCCGCTTCGATGCGCGCCACATCCAGGGCCAACATTCCTGCCGGGTGAATATCGAAGGGACGCCCAGCTTCCATCAACGCATCCCACGTCGTGAGTGCCTGATCGCTGGGCACCCAAATTTCATAACCAAGATCGCCTGTGTAGCCGGTCCGTGAAATCTCCACCGGGACGCCCTTTATCGTTCCAGTTGTGACGCGAAAGTATTTCAGGTTCTCGATGTCCGCATCTTTCACCAGATTCATCAAGAGTCTTCCCGAGGTCGGTCCCTGCAGCGCCAGCGCGGCGACAGTCTCCGAGATGTCTTCGATCTTCACATCCATGCCCGTCGCGTTTTGCGTAAACCAGCGCAGGCTCGGATCGGCTGCGGTCCATCGATAGGTATTTTCCGCGAGACGCGAAACGGTGCCGTCATCAATTACCTTACCCTGCTCGTCGCACCAGGGAGTGTAGATAACCTGGCCCACGGACACCTTGCGCATGTCCCGTGTGATGATGCGGTCGACGAGTCGAGTCGCATCGCGGCCGGTGAGTCTGTATTTATATAGTGGCGAGATATCGATCAGCGCCGCGGCGTTGCGGATGGCGTTGTACTCATGCTCGTGATGCGGCTCGTAAGAACTGACGGCGTAATAACCCGACCACTCACGGTAGTTGAGGCTTTCGCACAGCTGAAATGTTCGTTCGTGAAAGGCAGTTCCGACAGGCATGGATTAATTTGGTTGGCCCAAGTAGTTGTTCTTTTGATTTCGATCAGAGAGCCTCAGTCAAACTCGGCATCGTCCTCAGGGAAAGTAATCTTCTGGAAAACCAAATCTCGCCATTCATTCATTACTTCTTCGCTCTCGGTAAGCAATCGCAGTTTCTCACTAACTGCGCCTGACTCCCTCTTCAAATCTGGAAAAGTAAGCAAAAGCATCGCGAGATCTCGCCAGTCAGTACCAGCTTTGGGGTTTCCGCGGCGCGCGTTATAAGAAATCACTTTGTGCGCGATGAGTTCGGGTGGCGTCACTACGCGAATGCCTTCGATGGTTTGTGATTCCGGCATGGACACCACGGCTCGCAGATCAACCAGATGTCGATTGCCGGTCTTTTGCATCTGAAACAAACGATAACCCTTTCCCTCCCCAATCACGCGGGACCGCACCGCGATGTGAAACCGCTCGCTGAGATGCACGCGGAGTTCTTCCGCAAGCTCCCGAGCACGTGTGGACATCAGATCGATGTCCTGCGTCATACGCGGTTCATCAACATAAGCGTTGACAGCTGTGGCGCCGAACACTACTACGTCATCGCGCCCGCGCAAGAACTCGAGGACTGCTTCGTGAATGGTCGCCAGCGGCAGTGGCTCGCGCATGGCAAACTCCTTAAATGTAAGAACTCCGGCGTTCAGCATTGATCACATAATACGCTGCTTAGAAATCTTCTCCAACATCCGGTTTCTCGTAAGATTGGGTAAAGCAACTGGGAGGTCTGATTGTCAGGGGGAGCGACTATACGTATCCTAATTAGGTTCCACAAGCTGTTCAAATCCCGGATAGGATCCTACTCTAGACAATGCGGCAGGAGTGAGCCAGACAAAGTCGTTTTTGATAAACGTGAAGCGTCCGGCGTAGAATAAGCACTTCAGCCTTGGCATGATCATAAAGTGACTAGGAGCGGGGTTGACGAGACTTCTGAAATCATTCCCTTTGTCGGCTGATGTGAATAGACAGCTGGACTGGCGTCCTTCGCTGGAATTGAGGTTAGCACCGTTGACTGACGAAGAACTTACCTTGAACGCCGAACAGGTCTTTCTAGAACTCGACTGCAGAGAGTCGGAAAATGGCGAATATTGGTCTGATTGAGGGCCTACAAATGGTTACTGCCAAACAAGAAGTAGAATCGTTACTCACTAAATTGCCCGACGACTGTTCGCTTGAAGACATTCAGTATCATTTGTACGTCATTGAAAAAGTCCGACACGGACTCGAAGTGGCAGACACTCAGGGTACGATTTCCCAGGACGAAGCTGAACGCAAATTGAACAAATGGCTTACCAAGTAACGTGGTCGCCTACCGCTCTCGAAGACGTCGAAGCGATTGCTAGTTACATATCCCGCGATTCGATCTCCTATGCCGGTGCAGTTGTCAGAAGAGTAATTAAGTCCACAAGTAATTTAGAAGACTTCCCCTTCGCGGGCAGAATTGTGCCTGAGTTTGGCGTAAAGACTATTCGGGAAGTCTTTGCCTATAGTTACCGAGTAATCTACCGCATTAAAAATGAAAGGTGACGGTTGTTGCGGTGATACACGTCAGGCGCGAGTTGCAATCTGATCTGATCTCTTGATGACCCTCCTTAAGAATTTGAATGAATAAATACGACGTCATCGTCATTGGCGGTGGACATAATGGGCTGGTCAATGCCGCTTATCTGGCACGCGCGGGGAAGAAGGTGCTTGTGCTTGAGCGCAGGCATGTGCTCGGTGGAGCTGCCGTGACGGAAGAGGTGTTTCCGGGTTTCAAGTTTTCCGTCTGCTCGTATGTGGTCTCACTACTGAGGCCGGAGATCATCCGCGAGCTTGATCTATCGAGACACGGGTTGGAAATACTTCCGCTCGACGGCACGTTTACGCCGATGCTGGGCGGCGACTATCTCTGGCGTGTAAACGATCATGCCAAAACGCGCCGTGAAATCGCCCGCCACTCACGACTCGACGCTGAAGCTTACGACGAATACGGCAAGGCAATGCTCGAGATGGCCCACTTCGTGAAGCCGATCATGAGCATGACGCCGCCTGATCCCACGTCGCTGAATCCCAAAGGACTCCGGGACCTGCTATTCCTTGGCCGGCGATTTCAAAAACTGCCTGACGAAGACAAGTACAACCAGGTGCAGTTGATGACCATGAGCGCCGTCGACTTTCTCGACCAGTGGTTCGAGACTGACGTACTCAAGGCGACAATGTCGGCCTCCGGAATCATCGGCACCTTTCTCGGCGTGCGTTCACCGGGCACAGCTTACGTTCTGTTGCATCACTACATGGGCGAGATCGACGGCGCGTTTCGATCCTGGGGATTGTCGCGCGGCGGCACAGGCGCAATTTCAAATGCGATCGCCGACGCGGCGCGAGAAGCCGGAGCGGAGATTCGCACTGAAGCGCCCATCGCGAGGATCCTTTTGAAGAACGGCCGGGCAACGGGTGTCGTGCTGGCGAATGGTGACGAGATCTTTGCCGACGTAGTTTCGTCGAGTGTCGATCCACGTTTGACCTTTATGAAGATGATTGGCGAAGAGCATTTGCCTGACGATTTCACGGAAGATCTGAAGCGCTACAAGTATCGCGGCTCGTCGGGGAAGGTGAATCTGGCGCTGGACGGTCTACCGGATTTCAAATCGAAGCCGGGCGTTGGGCGACACCTGCGCGGGGCCGTATCGATCTCTCCCGGCGTGGAATATATGGAGCGGGCCTACGATGAAGCCAAGTATGGCCGCTTCTCACGACGGCCATACATCGACATGGTTATTCCGAGTTTGACTGATCCGTCGGTGGCGCCGCCGGGCAAACACGTGATGTCGTGCTTTGTGCAGTACGCACCTTATAACCTGAAGGAAGGATCGTGGGACGACAAGCGTGAGGAGTTTGGCGATACAGTGATTGATACGATTGCTGAGCACGCGCCTAACATCAAGGACTTGATACTGCACCGGCAGGTTTTGACGCCACTGGATTTAGAACGTGATTTTGGTTTGTCGGAGGGAAACATTTTCCAGGGCGAACTTACACTGGAACAGCTTTTCTTCTTACGGCCGGCTCCTGGCTGGGCGCAGTATCGAACGCCGATCAAAAGCCTTTACATGTGTGGATCGGCAACGCATCCGGGCGGCGGCATCATGGGCGCGCCCGGACGCAATTCCGCGATGCAGATGCTGAAGGATCTGAAGTGACTTTGCGGCTGTGCCGCGTAAACACATGGCTATTCAAAGCAAAGCCAACACCAAGCACGACATCATCATTATCGGCGGCGGGCACAATGGTTTGGTTGCTGCCTGCTACCTGGCTAAGGCTGGTCTGAAAACGCTCGTGCTCGAGCGGCGTGAAATTCTTGGCGGGATTTCCGTCACCGAAGAAATTCATCCCGGGTTTCGTTGTTCAACTTTGGCCCACTGCGCCGGACCACTGCTACCTCACCTCACAAAAGATCTCGGTCTGGATCGTTATGGTCTGGAATTTATCAAACCAGAAGCCCGCGTACTGGCGTTAACCTCGGATGGGAGTTCCATCTGCATATACAACGATACGGCGCGCACGGTCAGTGAAATTGAAAAGGTCTCTGCAGCAGACGCGAAAAGCTATCCCCAATTCGAGCGGAGTTTTGCACGCATAGGAAAAGTGCTGGCGCCGCTGGTGACCATGACCCCGCCCGCAATTGATAACCCGTCGACAGGAGAGCTCTTCAATCTTGGTAAGTTGGGCTTGTCGTTCCGTGGGCTGGGCAAGAGGGACGGCTATCGATTGCTTCGTTGGGGACCGATGGCCGTTGCCGACCTGGTGTCAGAGTGGTTTGAAACTGAAACGCTACGAGCGACGGTAGCTGCACGTGGTATCTTCGGCGCTTTTGCCGGACCATGGTCAGCCGGCACAAGCCTGGGTCTTCTCTGGCAAGCAGCCTTGGATGGTCATGCGATTGCGCCGTCGTCATTTGTAAAAGGTGGCATGGGCGCGATCTCAGATGCATTGGCAAAAGCGGCGCAGGCGCTGGGAGTTGAAATCAGAACTGCAGCCGCCGTTGAACAAATTGAGGCCAAGGCGGAAACGGTTTCGAAGGTTGTGCTGGAAGGTGGTGAAGAGATTGCCGCTCGAGCGGTGGTTTCCAGCGCTGACCCGCGCACTACCTTGCTGAAGCTGGTCGATCCGGTGAATCTCGATCCAACTTTTCTTTTGAAGGTTCGCAACTACAGAGCGCTCGGCGTGTCTGCCAAGATCAACCTGGCGCTGTCTGGCCTGCCAACGTTCACTTCATCTAATGGAGATACATCGAGGCTTTCAGGCCGCATTCACGTCGGACCAGACATCGATTATCTCGAACGTGCGTTTGACGCGTCGAAGTATGGGGACTATTCAACTGAGCCGTACATGGATATCACCATACCAACGCTCGCGGACGACTCGCTTGCTCCCAGGGATGCGCATGTGATGTCGATTTACGTTCAATACGCGCCATACAATTTGAAGGTCGGAGATTGGAATTCGCGGCGTGAAGAGTTTGCCGATAACGTATTAAATGTCCTGGCCAACTATGCGCCCGATTTGAAGAGTCTGATCGTGGCTCGGCAAGTCATCACGCCCCTGGATTTGGAACAGACCTATGGGCTGAGCGGCGGGCACATTCATCACGGCGAACAATCACTCGATCAGTTCTTTACCTTCCGGCCGTTGATTGGCTGGTCACAATATCGCACTCCTGTTAAGGGACTGTATTTGTGTGGAGCGGGAACGCACCCGGGTGGGGGAATCACTGGTGGGCCAGGCGCGAATGCGAGCCGTGAGATTATCAAGGACTTCAAGGCGTCGCGTTTTTAGTTTTGGCGGAGGCGTAGCCTCAAAAAAGAAAAGGTTCGACAAAGATCCTCCCGTTTAGAATGCGGACTTGTCCGCGCTTGGGGGAAACATTCAGCGTAAGGGGCGCACAAGTGCGCCATCTAAACGGGAATACACTCTTAACCGTAAGGCAGAGCCTCCCCGCACGGAACGCGGCAGAGCCGCAGAGACAACAGCATTCCTATGATGGTTAATAACGCGATAACGGTCGCCGGATCCAGGGATGTAATCAGTGACGCGGCGCGCACACTCTTTGAGCAACACCTTTCGTCCTTTTTGTCGCAGGGCAGGAAGTGGATCCTTGGGGGAACTCGCGGAGTGGACCAGTGGGCCATCGAATGGTTACTGGAAAATAGTGAGGCTTGTTGGATTGTTGTGCCCTACACGCGGTCGAGACAGGCACGGTGGGTGCAACCCTGGTTTGACGAGGTGGAGCGAGTCGTCGAGTTGCAACTTCCGAAACGCAAGAATGCCCACGCTATCCGAAATCGCCACATGGTCGATCTGTCACAGATCGTGTTTGGCTTCTGGTCGGGAAAGGGAGGCGGAACCATCAAGACGTTAAAGTATGCTCTACGGCACCGGAAAGAGGTTCATGCGATTCCGGTATCTATCAGCACTTAGCTTGCGTGTTACCGTGGTAATAGTCGGGAACTGCTCATCAATCGGACCGCAAATGCCCGCGAACCGGTATCAGAACCAGGAGCAGGTAGCGACCGGGTCAGGTCACATTAAAAGATCCGTCGAGTACCAACCTGTGCCGCAGTAATTTTCTGGCCCACGCCGACCCGGTCGCTTATCGCTTCCGGTTCTGATACCGACGGACTTTTGGGACAAAGCCCAGACTCGTCTATCAAAGATTCTGCATGGAACCAAGACCCACAACCAACAGATGAAGACAACAAAACCAAGCCGCAGTTTTGCGAGTGATAACAATGCCGGAGTTCATCCGCAGGTGATGGAGGCCATCGCCGCAGCCAACGCTGGCCACGTTATCGCTTATGGAGACGACTCTTACACCGCGCGGGCGATTAAAAAATTTCAGGATCATTTTGGCAGAGGCACAGAAGTCTATTTTGTTTTCGGCGGCACTGGCGCCAACGTCCTCGGCTTGAAAGCGGCCACTCAGTCGCATCACGCAATCATTTGCGCTCAAACTGCGCATATCAACGTTGACGAGTGTGGCGCACCTGAAAAATTCACCGGCTGCAAGCTGCTACCCGTTTCCACTCCTGACGGCAAAATAAGACCTGAACAGATTCCGCCTTTGTTGCACGAGGTTGGTTTTGAACACCACGTGCAGCCGCGCGTTATTTCGATTTCACAAGCAACTGAGATGGGGACGGTTTACACGCCGCGCGAATTAAAGAGTCTGGCAACGTTTGCGCACGACCACAACATGTTGCTACACATGGACGGCGCGCGTATCTCGAATGCGGCCGCAGGTTTGAAACTTAAACTAAGAGCGATAACCAGGGATGCAGGTGTCGATATTCTCTCCTTCGGCGGCGCGAAAAACGGAATGATGTATGGCGAGGCCGTGGTCTTCTTCGACAAGAGTCTGGCAAAGGACTTCAAATACACTCGCAAGCAGGGCACCCATTTGCCGTCCAAGATGCGGTTCATCTCTGCTCAGTTTGAGGCACTGTTTGCTAACGACCTCTGGAGACAGAACGCGGAGCACGCGAACCGCATGGCCCAACTGTTGGCGCGTGAGATACAAGCGATACCGCGAATAGAAATTTCGCAAAAGGTCGAGGCCAACGGGGTATTTGCTCGCCTCCCGAAGAAATATATTCCCATCCTGCAGAAGCGATACTTCTTTTACGTTTGGAACGAAGCAGCCTCCGAAGTGAGGTTCATGACGTCGTTTGATACGACGGAGGATGACATCCGCGATTTTGTTGCCTTGTTGAAAAAGACCATTACGTAATGGGGCGTCTCCTTGGAGTGCGCCGGCCCGGCGGCGTTTGGTCCAACCGCAGAACTCCTCGACCTCGGTGTTTAGTCTTCGCAACGAAAGCGGCGCCAGGCCGCCGCGGACCAAAGCGGCGCCGGGCCGCCGTCTCCAAGGAGGTCGCGCATTCCCGGGGGTTCTGTAACCACCAGACAACATTTGCCTATTCATATACGTCTGAACGATACTTACCTCTCAGAGGTCCCTCCCAAAAGCTGTCCCCCCGGGCTAACACAATAGGAGTTTGCAATGAAAAGAGTTGTCTTTGCGTTATTAGTCCTCTCCTTTTCCGTAACCGCGAAAAGCAATGTTGTGGCCCAGGCCCAGCAAACCACCGCAGCGCCGGCAGCCGCGAGCCAGAATCGCGTCGTCGGCGTTGTTACTGCTATTGACAAAGCCACTGGCCAATTAACGGTGAAGACCGATACCGGCGAGAGCATCACGGTTGTCACCAACGACAAGTCTGCGGTGCTGCGTCTCCCTCCGGGCGAAACCTCGGCGCAAAACGCTGCCAAGATTACGCTTGCAGACGTAGCTGTGGGAGATCGCTTGTTTGCGAGAGGTACCAACGCAGCGGACGGAAAATCGATTGATGCTCGTCAGGTGGTCGTGACGGGCGGAGCAGTTGCAGCCGCAGGCGTAACAGACCAGCAGCGCCAGCGTGAAGATTTTCGTCAGCGTGGCCTAATGGGACGTATCACCGCCCTGGATTCCGGTAAGAAGGAAGTCACGGTGCAATCGCGTTCACGAGAGGGCGTAGTGCCCGTTACGGTTGCCGTGACAGATTCCACGAAGGTCTTTCGTTATGCCCCGGACTCTATGAATATCAAAGACGCCACCCGCGCGTCATTTTCCGATTTAAAGGTTGGCGATCAATTGCGAGCGCTGGGAGAGAAAACCGCCGACGGAACGCGGCTGAGCGCTGAAGAGATCATCGCGGGTTCGACGACCAGGACCGGCGGCCAGGTGGTCGCGGTGAACCCGGCGAAAAACGAAATCACGATCAAGAACGTTCAGGGTCAGAATATTACAGTCGTCGTGGGCCAGCGTTCGTCGCTTCGCCGCGTGACTCCGGAATTGGCAGCCGCGTTTGAAGCGAACCGGCCTCAACGTCAGGGTGCTCCAGGCGCAGGCGCGCCGGGTGATCGCCCGGCTCGATCAGAGGGTCAGGAGCGAAGGCGTGAACGACGCGAAGGAGCTCCGGGCGCGGCGGGTGATGAGAGACGTTCTCGTGGTGGCGGTGGCGGTGGTGGTGGTCGTGGTTTCCAGGACCTAATCGAGAAGGCGCCGGCGATCACGGTTGCCGATCTGAAGAAGGGCGACATGGTTTTCGTATCAGGCTCCGAAGGCGCCGACCCCTCCCGGGTGACTGCGATCATGCTGGTCACCGGCGATCCCACGTTTATGAGCAGGTTCATACAAACTGGACCAAACCGTGGCCCCCAAAGTCCGGGTCTTCCTGGAGACGTAATTGGCGGCGGCGTTGGCCCAGCGGAGCGGCCGACAAGCCCACGGTAGGACAGACATCCTGTCCGATGTAGGACAGACAATCCTGTCTGTCGATCGATGCCGGAGTCGGCGTGAGGCAGACAGGAGCCCCCAGATATTTCACCAACGTTAGACAGACAGGAATGTCTGTCCTACTAGTTGTCCCCCGAAGAACTTCAAGTCACTACCCAGCCGGGTTTCAAACCCGGCCGGGATTGGTTTGATTTTGAAAGGACAGAGTCGATGGGAACGAGTTCAATGTGGAAAATGAAGCTGGCGGCGCTGGTAATGTTGAGCTTTTGTGTAGTGACCGCTGCGGGACAACAGTCTTCAGGCACTCTTCGCGGTCAGGTGGCAGATGAATTCGGTGGCTTGATTGTAGGCGCAACCGTGACCGTCGCCGATCAATCCGGTGTTGAGAGAACCGCGACGACGGACGCTCAGGGCAACTACGCATTTCCCTCGCTGCCCCCGGGACGTTACACCGTTCGCGCTACTTCGCCGGGTTTTGCCACGTTTGAAAACACCGACGTGGAAGTCACCGCCGGCCGGACCATTCCCCTCGACATCGTTATTCCAGTCGCTGTCGAACAAGCCGAAGTAACCATAACTGCTGAATCCCCGATCAGCACGGAACCTGAAAACAACGCCGGCGCTCTTGTTCTCAGAGGTGAAGACCTTGATGCGCTTCCGGACGATCCCGACGATCTTTCGGACGCGTTAGCAGCGCTCGCTGGTCCATCGGCGGGACTTGAAGGTAGCGATACATTCATTGACGGTTTCAGCGGTGGGCGTCTGCCGCCAAAAGAGTCGATTCGCGAGATCCGCATCAATCGCAATCCTTTTTCCGCCGAATATGATCGGCTGGGTTTCGGCAGGATCGAGATTTTCACCAAACCCGGCACCGACAAATTCCGCGGTGAAGCGTCGTTGAATTTTGGAGACGAGAAACTAAACTCTCGAAATCCTTTTGCCCCGACCCGCGCTGAATTTCAAACTCGACGTTATGGCGGCAACTTAAGCGGACCACTCAGCGCCAAGCGCGCGTCGTTTTTTATCGATGTTGAGCGCCGGGAGGTCGATGACAATTCGACCATAAACGCAATCATTCTCGATGACGCGTTTAATCCTACGCCATTCACTCAAGTGGTGTTGTCGCCGTCACGACGCACAACTTTGAGCCCGCGTTTGGATTATCAGCTGAACGACAGCAATACCTTCGTCGCTCGCTACACTTACACTCGGTCGACTTTTGAAAATGACGGCGTCGGCAATTTCAATCTCTTGTCGCGCGCCTTCGACAGATCAAATCAGGAGCATACCCTGCAACTGACCGAGACCGCGCTGATTAATCAGAAGATCATCAATGAAACTCGGTTCCAATACATAAGGCGGCGAAATCAGCAGGAAAGTCAAAACTTTGACGTGATCACTCGCGTGTCGGAGGCTTTCACGGGTGGCGGTGCGCAGGTTGGCTTTTCATTCAATAACGAAGATCGCTACGAGCTGCAAAATTTTACGTCCTGGAGCGCCGGCCAACATTCGTTGAAAGCGGGAATACGTGTTCGAGGCGTTCAAATTACAGATTCGTCGGAACAAAATTTTTCAGGCACGTTTACCTTTGGCGGTGGCTCAGCGCCTCAGCTTGATGCAAATAATCAGATCGTCAATGACCCTGTTACCGGACAGCCGGTGTTGATTCCCGTTACCAGTATTGAGCGTTACCGCCGCACGTTGGTCTTGCGCAACCTCGGCTTCACTCCGGCGGAGGTACGGCTGCGCGGGGGCGGCGCCACGCAGTTCTCCATCACAGGCGGCAATCCCGTGGCGCGCGTCTCACAAATTGATGTTGGTCCATTTATCCAGGACGACTGGAGGATCAGGCCGAACTTCACTTTGAGTCTTGGGCTTCGCTACGAAATGCAGACAAACATTCAAGACCGCACGGATTTCGCGCCGCGAATCGCGTTTGCCTGGTCGCCAGGAACTGCTGCGCAAGGCCGCCAACAGAAAATGGTGATTCGTGGCGGGTTCGGTATATTTTACGATCGGTTTCGTGAGAACCTGACGTTGCAAGCCAACCGTTTCAACGGCGCGAACCAACAACAATTTGTGGTGACTGTGAACCAACCAAGCGGCGCCGCGATCCTCGATCGTTTTCCCAACGCGCCGTCTGTCGCTGAGCTGACCGCTTTCAATGTGGCGCAAACGATTCGTCGCGTAGCGCCGGATCTGCAATCACCATACACAATTGAAACGTCAATGAGTGTCGAGAGGCAGCTAGTGACTAACGTGACACTCTCGGTAAGCTACATTGGGGCGCGAACCCTTCACGTGCTGCGATCACGCAACATCAATGCGCCGGTAAACGGTGTCCGGCCAATCGCGGGCGTCGGAAACATCTATCAGTACGAATCCAGCGGACGCTTCAATCAGAACCAGATGATCGTCAGCTTTAACAATCGCCTGAGTCGTAAGTTCACTCTGTTTTCAACCTACGTGCTGAACTACGCTAACGGTGACACCGACGGCGCCAATACCTTTCCCGCCAACCAGTATGATCTGAGTCGTGAGTATGGGCGATCGTCGGTTGATGTGCGGCATCGCGTCTCTCTCGGTGGATCGATCAACGCTTTGCCCTGGCGGATTCGAGTCAACCCGTTTGTTAACTGGAACTCGGGACGACCTTTCAATATCACCACCGGTCGCGACACAAACCAGGACGCGCTGTTCACTGAACGGCCGGCACTGGCCACCGACCTGACCAGGCCCGGAGTGATCGTCACCCGCTACGGTGCCTTCGATACGAATCCAGCGGCCGGGCAAATCATCATTCCACGAAATTTCGCCAGCGGCCCGAGTTTCTTCTCGGTCAATCTTCGAATCGGCAAGACCATCGGTTTCGGACCTGAAATAGCGAGTACGCCACGCGGTGGCGCTGGCGGCGGTGGTGGTGGTGGTGGACGCGGTGGGCGCGGTGGCGGGGGACGTGGAGGTGGCGGACGCGGCGGCTTCGGCGGCGGTGGTGATGGAGACGGCTCCGGAAAACGCTACAACCTAAACTTGTCTGTCAATATTCAAAATCTGCTGAACCATACAAACCTGGGAAACCCGATTGGAAACCTGAGTTCTCCGTTGTTTGGGCAATCAAACACGACGGCAGGCGGATTTGGTGGCGGTGGCGGCGCGAATCTATCGGCAGGCAACCGTCGCGTGGAACTCCAGGCGCGCTTTACGTTTTAGTAGGGCAATGAAGTCAGTACCACCTCGCGGGTAGCGGGTGGGTTCGTTCGCTTGATGTTTAGGTATTGAGAAGCCTTAGGGAACGAAGACCTTGCGTGTGCTCTCAATCCAGCAGGAACTTCAACAAATCTCGGGCGGAGGCGATGCCGCTCACGCGATCATCGCCTCCTATTCCAATTCCTGCGCTCGACTTCCGCATATCCAGAGTGAGTTGCTCCTGCCGCAATCGCGCGCGTTCCTCGGCAATTTCCAGACGCTCTTTGGCACGCGCTGAATTCATACCGCCGCCGCGAATGAATTCAATGATCGAAGTGAGTTCGTCGCGATCAAACCACGTCCCGTGACGCTTACAAATGTCTACTACGACACCTGAGCAGCGCGCAAAGTTAATTCGATTCATCAACTCAGCACACTCGGGACACGGTACATAACGCACCTTACTTGGTTTACTTGCTGAGTCGGCAGGCATGTTTGACGCAGCACCAAGTACGGCTGACTGTTGTTCGTGATCGGCGCAGATCTTTTCAAACGATCGCACATCTACCCACAAGCCATCACACTTTAAACATTGGCGCAGCGTGGTGGCGCCGATAAGGACCGAGTCCATTTCCGTCCGGCATCGTGGGCACGGACGGGGTTCCGCCTCCACGCTTTCAGCAACTGCCGCAGCCGCACCGCAGCGCTGGCAGTGCCTACTTCCTAAGAACACCCTGCCGAAACACGAATGACAGACAACGGTAGCCAAACGAGAATTGCAAAACTGGCACAGCGACGCATCGCTGGAGCTCGCAGCGCCACAGTTTGGACAGTTAAGAGTTTCTGCTTGCATGAGCGGCATTTTAGCAGTTGCCGCTAAAGGTGGACTACGAAATTAGGCTATGCGATCCTTGGCTCATGAACGCAAACTGTTAGTTTGCGGATCGAGGCAGCCAAGGCCCGCACTACTTTCTGCGAGCGGCAGCGAGCAGCTATCAGAACCGGAAGCGAACCGGGGTCCCCAAGCGGGCAGCCCGCTTGGGGTGGTGGTAGCGACCGGGTCCGCGTACGCGAAAGACGACCAGGATTCAAACACCAACCCTGCGAGAAGCGACCCGGTCGCTACCCGCTTCCGGTTCTGATACCGCTGCGCGGGCTTGTTCACGCTTAAGGGCTACGCCATTCAGCACGCGCTCTCAGGGGTTCGCAAACTAACAGTTTGCTTTACAAAAATACATGAGCAACGTTTTGGATGAAGTCCTGGAAGGATTTGAACCATCGCCACAACTACTTTCGGTGATGGCCCGATCTCACCCGCCGGTTCTGCTCGCGCTCGATATAGGCACCTCGGGTGTACGCGCGGCGCTTTTTGACGAGCGTGGCAGTGAAGTGGCCGGTCAAAGCATTCGCGTCGATTCCCACAGCAGCCTCGCAGAGTTCGGAGCAATAGATGCCGACGTTCTACTCGAGCATGTTGCTGAAACGCTCGACACTCTATTTGCAGGCTTCTACCAGTCTGACGCACGAATTGAGTTGATTGCGGTTTCGTGTTTTTGGCACAGCCTCCTCGGAGTGGACGCTGCCCACCGGGCGACCACGCCGTTGTTTGGTTGGTCGGATCGACGGGCAGCGCAGGCGGCTCGCCAGCTAAGAGCCGAATACGACGAAGTTAAGACCCACGCGCGCACCGGATGCCGGTTTCATCCCAGCTATTGGCCCGCCAGGTTGCTGAGACTAAGAGCTGAAGAACCGGCCACTTTCAAGTCAACCCGTCTCTGGCTTTCCTTCGCCGAATATCTGACGCTTCATTTCTTTGGAGAAACCGCCGCCAGTGTTTCCATGGCCTCCGGCACGGGCCTGATGGACCAGCGAACCTGTGAATGGGACCAGGAACTGGTGGATGCGGTCGGCGTCGATGTCGCGCAGCTTCCCGAAATCGCTTCCGATCACCAGACGTTCCACAAACTTTCCTCTTCATACGCTCAGCGTTGGCCACAACTCAGCGAGGCGCGAATCTTTCCGGCAATCGCCGATGGCGCCGCGAATAACATCGGATCGGGATGTAGCACGCGTGAGAAAGCTGCGCTGATGATCGGCACCTCAGGCGCCATGCGAGTTCTGTTTCAGGGTGAGCCACCGGATCGGATTCCTCCGGAGCTTTGGTGCTACCGCGCGGATCGCAAACGCGTGGTTATCGGAGGAGCTTTGTCGGATGGTGGCTCGCTCTATCGCTGGATAAGGGAGTCGATGCTCTCCGGCGAAGACTCCGAATGGATCGAAGATGAATTAGATCGTCTTGATGCAGACGCCCACGGCCTGACGGTTTTGCCATTTTGGACGGGCGAGCGCAGCACGGGCTGGAACCCGGATGCGCGCGGAGCAATCTCAGGAATCACTTTGCAAACGCATCCGATCGAAATTCTGCGCGCCGGCATGGAGGCTGTTGCCTATCGTTTCGCATTAATCGCGCAAGCGCTCGAGCCGCTGGCCCCAGGCGCGAGCGTAATGGTTGCGGGTCATGCACTCATTTCGTCGCCGGCGTGGGTGCAGATTCTTGCGGATGTGCTTGGCCGTCGTTTAAACGTTTCTGAGCGTGCGGAAGCGTCCACGTTCGGCGCCGCCTTGCTTGCGCTGGAAGCGGCGGGCAAAATATCAGGCATCGAAGATTTTTCAGTTCCGGTTGAAGCAGTATTCGAACCTGACATGACGCGTCACACGCGGTATCAGGTCGGACTCGAACGCCAGCAGCGAATGTACGAACGAGTATTCTCTGAAACTCAGTAGGACAGACATTCCTGTCTGTCGGTGATTATTTAGGAATCAGGTTAGCTATTCGTGCATTGTTTACGAAGACCGGCAGACAGGAATGTCTGTCCTACTTCTACAACCTAAAATCAGGACGGTGAAATGAGCGCTTCAGTGCAGAAGGAAAACACCAACCCTACGCCCGACCTCGACCAACTTTGCATTAACACAATCCGGACGCTTTCGCTCGATGCGGTGCAAAAGGCGAATTCGGGGCACCCCGGTTTGCCCCTGGGCGCGGCGCCGATGGCTTATGTGTTGTGGACACGTTTCCTGCGCCATAACCCGCAAAATCCGAAGTGGGAGAATCGCGACCGATTCTTGTTGTCGGCGGGTCATGGTTCGATGCTGCTGTATTCACTGTTGTATTTGACCGGATACGATCTGCCGATCGAAGAGATCAAAAATTTTCGGCAGTGGGGCTCGAAAACTCCGGGGCACCCTGAATATGGCTTAACGCCGGGCGTTGAAATCACCACTGGCCCACTGGGCCAGGGCTTTGCCAATGGAGTAGGCATGGCGATGGGCGCTGCGCACCTGGGCGCAAAATTCAATCAGAAAGACTTCTCGTTAATCGATCACTACGTGTATTCAATTGTTTCTGACGGCGATCTGATGGAGGGCGTGGCCGCCGAAGCCGCATCTCTGGCGGGCCATCTGAAACTCGGCAAGCTGATCTATCTTTACGACGATAACAAAGTCACCATCGAAGGCTTTACCGATCTCGCCTTCAGCGAAGACGTGCCGAAGCGTTTCGAATCTTACGGCTGGCACACTTTGACCGTCGAAGATGGCAACGACCTTGATGCAATTGAGAGTGCTATTCGGGAGGCTCAGTCAGTTCCGATCAAGCCCTCGTTGATTTCTGTCAAAACGATAATCGGTTACGGCATGCCTACGGCGGGCACGCGCAAAGCCCACAGCGACGCGCCCGGCGAAGATGCTGTGCGCGAAACGAAACGGCATCTCGGCTGGCCCGAGGACAAACAGTTTTATGTTCCCGATGAAGTGCTCGCGTACTTTCGCAAGGCGGTCGATCAGGGAGCGAAGCTCGAGGAAGAATGGAATGAACTGGTCAAGAAATATGAGGAGAAGCATTTGGAGCCCGGACGCACCTGGCGGGCAATGATGAAGGGCGAATTGCCGGCTGATTGGGAAAAGCATTTGCCGAAGTTTGAAGACGCGAAGCCGGTGGCCACGCGAGTTGCAAGTGGTGAAGTGATAAACGCGTTGTCGCCGCACCTTCCGCTGATAGGCGGCTCGGCTGACCTGGGAGTTTCGAACAACACTGACATTAAGGGAGGCGGCGATTTTGAGGCGGGCTCCTACGAAGGCCGCATCATACATTTCGGCGTGCGCGAACATGCGATGGGCTCGACGCTCACCGGTCTTTCCCTCAATGGCGGTTTGATTCCTTACGGCGGCACGTTTATGACCTTCTCGGACTACATGCGGCCGGCGATCCGTCTGGCGGCACTGTCCGAAGTGCAGGTCATCTACGTGTTCACACATGACTCGATAGGGCTAGGCGAAGATGGCCCAACTCATCAACCTGTCGAACACCTGGCGGCGTTGCGAGCGATACCACACCTCTTTGTCATTCGTCCCGCCGATCCGGCGGAGGTAAGCGAGGCCTGGCGAATTGCGATTCTGCGAAAGAACGCGCCGACTGCGTTGGCCCTGACGAGACAAAAGGTTGATCTGATTGACCGAAAACGTTTTGCTTCTGCAGAAGGATTGCGTCAGGGCGGCTATATCCTGGCCGAAGCTGAAGCGACTGGCGACGGGGCAGTAGCCCGACCCCGGGGTCCCCAGCCGGGCAGCCCGGCTGGGGTGGGACGGTCAGGGAGGGCGCAAGATGATGCGACAAGTATCACCCCTCAGTTAATCATCATTGCCACCGGCTCGGAAGTGTCCCTCGCCCTCCAGGCACGCGAACAACTCCAGGCGGACGGTATTGCGACTCGCGTAGTTTCCATGCCCTGCGTTGAACTGTTCGAGGAACAGACGGAAGACTACCGCAACCAGGTGCTGCCGGTGTCTGTCACCGCGCGACTGGCGGTTGAAGCGGGCGTTTCCCAGGGCTGGGACCGCTACGTTGGACCAGCCGGTCAGATAATCGGACTCGATCGCTTTGGCGCTTCAGCGCCGGGCGACGTAGCGTTGCGTGAATTAGGGTTCAATGTCGAGAATGTCTTGAGGCATGCGCGTGCACTGATATATGCAACGCGATAACTCGTTCATCGTTACCCACTAAATCTCGCTGCTTTTAGTGAGCTATGTCAGATGACATTCAGATCAAGCAGTTTGAATTATCTGAGCAAGACGCACTGCTTTCCTTCCTCCGCAAGTCATACCCGGATGAACCCCGCAAAAGCGATCCTGGATATTGGAAATGGCACTATCTCGAGAATCCCAACACTTCACCTGAAGACGTGCCGTTGTGGGTACTAAAAAACGGCCGGGAGGTCGTGGGCCAACTAGCCACCCTCCCTGTCCAGCTTAAAGTTGGGCACCAAACAACCCGCGCGATCTGGATTCTAGATTTCATTGTCGGGGAAAATTATCGTGGCCAGGGCTTTGGTAAACGATTGGTGCTGGCGGCGCGCGAGTGGTGTTCTACGATGATCACGCTCGGGATCAACGAGCAGTCTACGGCTGTATTTCGCAGTCTTAAATGGGTGTTTCTCGGAGGACTCAATCGTTATCACAAACTGCTGTTTCCCGGACACGCGGTTGGCGACATTGCCAGGGTTGGGCCAGCACGCGCATTGGCGAATTTTTCTTATTCCTTATCGCGTCGGCGACTTGCGCGAGGGTTTCCTGTAAACGACGAAGCAATACGACCATTAGAAACTTTGGATGGTTCCATCGACGATCTTTGGCGCAGGGCTTCAACGCAGTGGCCATGCGCAGTTGCGCGAGAATCGCGTTTTCTTGATTGGCAGTTCAGGCGCCAGCCGGGAAAACAATTTGAAGTGCTGGGTTATTATCGAGGGGACTTGCTTTTAGGCTATGCTGTTTTGTTCTTCCGCAAACCCGAATTCGGAGGAGTCTATCCCAAAGCCGCGATCACTGATCTGTGTTTCCAGGCAGAAGATGCCGACGAAGTAATTGAAGGCCTTGTGGCGGCGGCCGTGACGCGGGCCCTCCACCTAAGAGTGGGAAGTCTCGTAATAGACGTTCTTGAACCACGCGTTGAGGCCCGGCTCAAACATCTCGGATTCTGGCGCATAAAGAATTCGCCAAGATTCATGGCCAGCGTGAACGAGCGACAAGAGATAGTCTACAACCCTGATAACTGGTTTCTGACGCGTGCAGACTCCGATGTTAGTATCTTCGAACAGGCCAATGTTTGACAGCATCAGCGAATTGTCCGCCGCGATCGCGCCGGTTATCCAGTACCACAAGATTGACGATCCCAGCCGTGATGCGCGCGTGCGCGGAGGTTTTACGCCGCCGCGGAGATTCAAGCGGCAACTGACTTTCTTGAAACATCGGGGAGTTGTTTTTTACACCGCTTCAGAATTGATCGAGCACTATAAACAACATGGCCAGTTTCCACTTAACAGCGTTGCGGTGACTCTTGACGACGGCTGGCAGGATAATTACACGAACGCATTTCCTGTATTGAAGTCCCTGGGAATCAAGGCGACGATTTTTATCGTGCCTTCGTGCCTGGGGGAGCAATCAACAAAAGCTGTCGCCGAGGGCGAGGGCGTTCGGGCACATCTTTCGCGCGCACAAGTCCGGGAAATGTCTGATGATGGGATCGAGTTTGGCTCACATTCGATGAATCACCGGCTGCTACATGAACTGCCGGCTGATAAGGTGTTGTTTGAAGTTGAAGAAGCAAAGCGACAGATCGAGGATCTGACGCAGAAGGAATGCCGGACGTTTGCCTACCCGGCTGGGTATTACAACGAGGCCGCGCAAAAGATAATTGCAGCCGCAGGCCATATCGCAGCTTTTTCGACTATCTATGGTCCTACGGATCGATTTGATCTGTACGGTCTGAATCGCATCGAAGTGCTCAGAAGGGACCGGTTTATTTTTCAGTTTGCGCGAAAACTCGCGCCATTGTTCGCAACCAGAGGTAAGGCAGGAAATGACCAATAAGATTGCAGTTGGCGCTGATCACGCCGGCTATCCGCTCAATGAGCGAGTTATCGCGGAACTCAGCAAGGCTGGGCACGAGATAATCGACTTCGGCACACGCGTGGGTCACATCGAGGATGATTACCCGGATTACGCACTTGAAGTGGGCCGGGCCATTCAATCCGGTGAAGCTGAAATTGGGATTCTGATTTGCGGCAGCGGGGTCGGCGCATCGGTTGCCGCCAACAAACTCAACGGAATTCGCGCAGCGCTTTGCGGCGACACCTATTCGGCGCACCAGTCACGCGAACATGATGATTGCAATATGCTTTGCCTCGGCGCGCGGGTCACTGGATCGGAGCTGGCAATGGAGATTGTGCGCGCGTTTGTCGCCGCACGGTTTACCGGAGAGGAACGACACAAAAGACGAGTTGCTAAGATTGCTGCTATTGAAGCCACCAGATAGGTAAAACCGCCCTACGCCCCCTTTGGTCTTTTAGATCCTGTCTTTTGCTTTCTACCCAACAAACCGCAGAGCTCGCGGCATCAGTCGAAACTCTACCGGCGTAAACCCGCGCACGTTTCCGTCGGCTTCAATCGGCATCGCATCTTCATTCGCAAACGTCTCGATGCGCACTTTCGTGCCTTGTCTGATCCGGACTTTCGGATTCGCCACATGTCCACCTTTATGAATTCGCCCGAGCTCAAGGACTATCTGCGACCGGTTTAGGCCGGACGCACTTACAACGTCAAGCTTTCCGTCATCGGCCCTGGCTTCAGGCGAAAGCATCATGCCGCCTCCCGCGTAAAGCGCATTCGCAACCGCAGCCAAATTCATCGGGCCTTCAATAACTTCGTTGTCATCGATCACGATTCGCACGCGACGCTCCCGCCATTTCACCAGAGCCGCTATCGCTGCCGATGCGAAACGTGTTTCGCCTGAAAACCGGCGCATAAAATTTCCCTGCGCCGCTACGCGCGACGCAGTCTCGCCGCCAATGCCCATGGTGGACGCGTTCAGGCAAATGAACGGAGCCGTATACCCGTTACATCGCCCATAGATCACATCGACGATCTGCGTTTCGTCGCCGGGTGTTTGGCAGTGGGAGATGAATAGTTTGATCCAATGCAGGAGTGGTGCTCGTGTCCCCTTCGTAAGTCCTCGCGCGAAGTCGTCGCCGGTTCCGGCGGGCAGGATTGCCAGCGACGCGCTCGAGTTGATCGGTGTAGGTAGCTCTTCAAGGTTCTCTTTGAACTGGAAAAAACCCTCGGCCGCTTCACTGAGTGTGCCGTCGCCGCCCACGACCGCTATCAGGGAGACGCCGTTTAATAACGCCTGGCGGGTCCGGAGTGTAGCGTCGCCAGGCCTCGTAGTTTCGTGAAAGTCAAAATCGATGTCGCCGCCTTTCAGACGCTCGCGAACTGTGGGCCACGCGCGTCGGGCTTTGGCGGCAGAGTTGTTAATGATGATGAGTGGCTTGGTCAAGGGGTGAATGGTAAATGGTAACACGACCGCCGACCGCCGACGGATGACCGACGAGGGATCAAAACGTGCGGACTCGAATAAAAGCTTCGGCAAGATAGTGTTGATGATGGAGTGAATCAGCCTGAAGGGCTGCCAGATAGTAGGCGCAATTGACATAGGTAGGCTGTCGCCAGCTTTCCCTGTCACACCACCGTGCATACGGGTCCGTACACGGCGGTTCGGCGAGTTAAGCTACTTAACAACCAGGCTCGGAAGTCCGAGCGACACGAAGAAGGCATTGGGCAGCGCGATAGCGAGAGCTGGAGAGTTACTGAGCCGCCACGGACCATGAGCGCTACCCGCCGTTTGTGCGGCAAGGTCTTTACTCAGTCCCCGCTTACGTAACTCAGCAAACCGCACCCTCGCATATTTCCACTGCTTCCAGACCACCGAACGCAAACGGCGTCTGAGCCATCCATCAAGTTCCCGCAACACCGAAGGGGTTTGGCAGAAGCCGAAGTAGCCGCGCCATCCGGTCAGGTAACGACCGAGTTGCTCAACCATCGTCTCCACACTAACTCCTCGGCTCCTGCGTGTCAGTTCCCGTACTCGCTGCTTGAACCGCGCAATTGCCTTCGGCGCTATCCGCCGTTTCGGTTCGCGCTGCCAAGTGAAGCTAAAGCCCAGAAACTTCCGTTCCCCCGGACGAGCCACCGCACTCTTCTGTTCGTTGACTTTGAGTTTGAGCTGCTTGGTGATGAACTGTTTGATACTTCTCATCACCCGTTCCCCGGCTCGTTGGCTGCGCACGCAGATGTTGCTATCGTCCGCATACCGCACGAAGCGGTGTCCGCGTCGCTCTAACTCTCGGTCCAACTCATCGAGCACGATGTTCGACAACAAGGGCGACAATGGCCCACCTTGCGGTGTTCCCTCGTCCACCGGACTCACCAACCCGCCTTCCATTACGCCGGCACGGAGATACGCCCGAATCAATTTCAGCAGTTGCTTGTCATTGATTCGTTTGGCAATCTTCCCCATCAGTTTGTCGTGGTTGACTCGGTCAAAGAACTTTTCTAAGTCCAGGTCCACCACCCAGCGGTAACCTTCAGCGATGTATTGCTGCGCTTTGGTTACGGCCTGATGCGCTGACCGCCCAGGGCGAAACCCGTAGCTGTATCCGGAAAACGTCCGGTCCCACCTGCCTTGTAGCACCTGCATTACCGCTTGCTGGATGAAGCGGTCCAGCACCGTCGGGATGCCAAGCTTACGCATCCCACCGTCCGGCTTCGGTATTTCTACTCGCTTCACCGGTTGCGGTTGGTAAGTGCCTCGCAGCAGTTGTTCGCGGATGGCTGGCCAATGTTGCTTCAGGTACGCTGGCAACTGCTCGACGGTCATCCCGTCTACGCCAGCACTACCTTTATTGCGCTTGACTCGGGCCAATGCCTGCCGGCAGTTCTGCCGCCCGCAGACTTCCTCCATCAGTTGTTCACTAGCCGGGCTTTCTGCTTCGCGCTTCGCCGCCAACGATTCGGTCCCTGCTGCAGAGTCCCTCGGAGCTTCACTCCTACTCACCTCTGCGAAGGCCAACACTAGTTGGTTATTCGGCCGCTTATCGCTCATGAGTTGCGCTGCTTACTTGCCGCTCTCCTTAGCCTCCTCACCGGAGGACCGTTCGGGCCTTCATCACTTGCGCGTGACTACTACTCCCTCTGCTGACTTCTGCTACTTCGTTCAAGTCGGATCACTCCTCCTTCAGTCGCGATTCCGCGACCAGCAGCAGATCTCCCGAGGTAAACTCGACCGCCTTCGGTGCACCACCGCCGGATTTACAACC
>DASQKG010000204.1:0-23921 GCA_035630655.1 Pyrinomonadaceae bacterium | reverse complement strand
TCTTAATGGCCCAATCGCGCGGCTTGAACGTCGTATCTCCGTGGAACAGTTCAAAACTGAACTGAAGGGTCTGGTTAACGGCAAGCTGCTCCGGCTGTTCGAAGAACTCGGCGCTACCGGGTTCGTCTGTGCTTACGTCTGAAGGTGTTGGCGCGCGACGCTGCTCTATGGTAGAGGTGCTCACTGCCGACAGGACCATGAAAAGCTTGTTGCCCTTTATCGGGTAATCGCCTTTCAAGACGCTCTGTTTATACGGATCCCACCAACGCCCGCGGGTGAAAGGAATATCGCGACCGCGAGCAGCACGGTCGCCATATCGGTCGTATTCAGGGAAACCAATACGCCAACGATCGCGTGCTTCGCGTCGCGTAGGATCAGTTTGCGGCTGGGAAGAGACCGTTTCATCTCCAGCATGCCCGGTAGGTTTGTCTCCAGGCTGTTTTGGTATTTCCTTACTCTCGACCTGGTCCAGCGGAATATCTATGACAATATCCCTGCCTGCCTCCACGATCACATTTTCGAGTAGCTCACCTTTGGGGATTGAGAATTCGCCGTAGTCTTTTCCGCTCTCAAACTTTGCGCGATGCGGGGCGTTAACTCGCAAACGATAGGCGCCGGCCGGCAACTGGAAAGAATACTTCCCTTCGCTGTTGCTGCGCACACGTTTCCATTTGCCGGTGACCTGATTAGTTACTACGACCTGAACATTCGGAACCGGTGCGCCAGAGGTCACGCGAACAGTCCCGCTAAGGCGGCCCGAGCTTTGGCCCAGGGCGACGGTGGACACAGCAAGCGTAAAAACAGCTAGCAACAGAAGCCGTAAACACGGCCCAGTTGTTCCTGTCATGAGCCTCAACGGATGAGTTTGCGGTCTCAAGTTACAAAACTCTTCGGTCCGTATTATTCCGGAACCGAGAGGAGCGACGAGATTCATCCAGAAATCACACCAAACCACGCTAATAATGTTTTCGTGTTAGTTCGTGTGATTTCGTGGATCGTATAGGTTTTGTATTTATCCAAACACTAATTAACTGAAAAGTAGTTTACGCTTGTAACTGGAGTCAAGCATTTTATCCCTCCGAATTCTCAGTACCAATAAACAGTCTTTGACTGATTCTCTTTTGTGTTAAATTGTCGACCAAGTTCGTAATCAAATCATGGCCGGTTATCGTGAAAATTCCTTCCGTGTAGGACAGACATTCCTGTCTGTCTATCGTTGCCAAAAAGCGGGGTGGAATTACACCAACCTTCAGCGAATCTTCAACAGACAGGAATGTCTATTCTACGTAAGGCCGTTCTTTTGTATTCTCATCCTGCTGTGGGCGGGCTCCGATAGGACAAATATCGTATCGGCGCAAACAAACCCAGCGGCTCGTCCGGTTCTTTTCACTGCGCCTGATTCCACTCGCGCCATAGTTATCGATTCGGTAACCAGTAAACGCGAGCCTTTCTCTCCGATCGCCACAATCTCATTTGCTGCTGACAACCGCACGCGGATCATTCTCATTGCTGGAAATCTCAAACTGGCCCAGGGCGAGGGGCCGGAAGCGGTAAGCGCCGACGCTGAGGACGCGTCGCACCACGTCTATCCTTTGAAAGTCGAACATGTGGGCCCTGTGCCTGAACACAGTTGGGCCACATCTGTCGTGGTGAAGCTTGACGATCAGATGGCCGAACTCGGTGACGTGCTGGTGCGGATCTATTACAAGGGTAACGCCAGCAATCGCGTGCGCGTGGGTATGGGCCATGTCGGTGGAGGGCCGCCGGATGATCCGGGCGCGGTGCCCACACCGGGTCCAGCCGGCAAAGTTTTAGACCCCGCGGTAACGGCAGGCACGCTGACCTCGAGTGAAGTGCAGACCATCATCGCTCAGGCGGTGTCCGCTGCGGTGGCGCTGAACAAACTGGTAACGGTGGCCGTCACCGATCGCGAAGGCAACGTGCTCGGCGTCTTTAGTATGACGGGCGCTCCCAGCATGATGCAGATTCGCGGTGGTGGGCCACTGGAAACGCCGGATCCAATCACCGGCCTGGTTCCGGTTGGTCTGGAAGGAACTCGCCTGCCGTCAACGCTTGGCGCAATTTCAAAGGCCGGCACGGCGGCGCTATTCAGCACTTCCGGAAACGCGTTCACCACGCGCACGGCCGGGTTTATCATCCAGGAGCACTTTCCTCCTGGCGTTTCTTTCCAGGCTGGCGGTCCACTTTACGGTGTTCAATATTCTTCACTTCCCTGCTCAGATATCAAGATACCCGGTTTGCCTTTAGGACTCTCCGCCGATCCCGGTGGCGTCCCGATTTATAAGAATGGAATTGCACAGGGCGGTGTGGGAATTGAAGGAGACGGCGTTTATGGAATTGATCGCGATCCGTCAGACTTTGACCAGCCGTTTGAAGAGATCATCGCACTTTCAGCGGTTCGATCGTTTGAACCTCCCCAGACGATCAGGGGAGATAACATCCTGGTGAACGGTATTCGGTTGCCGTTTGTTAACGCGACGCCACTGCAGCCACCTGCGATTCCATTCATTAGTCTCCCGGGTGCGGTCGATCCGTTGTTTCCGATCCGCGCCGCACAACCGTCAGCTTTCACAAACGTAACTGTCGGCGGCATCGCCGGTGAATCGGATCCGCGTTTCTTTCCGTTCATAGCCGGAACTTCGGGAGGCGCCAACGCACTCACAACGAGCGACGTCAATCTGATCATTTCTCACGCGGCGCAACAGTCAAACATTACGCGCGCGGCTATTCGGCAGCCGCTGGGTAGTAACGCCCGCGTTACGATGGCCGTGGTGGATACCAACGGCGTCGTGCTCGGTCTTTTCCGTCAGCAGGATGCCCCAGTCTTTGGGTTCGATGTGTCGGTTCAGAAAGCCAGGACGGCCGCCTTCTTTTCAAGCGCCGGCGCCGGATCGCTGCTTACCGGCGCCGGCTTTGGATCGTATGTGAACAGGGCCGCCGCTGATGGAATAAAACTCGATGGCTCAGTGGCGTTTAGTGATCGCGCGATGGGATTTCTGCACCGGCCGTTCTTCCCGGACGGCATAAACGACACGGCGGCCGGACCGTTCAGCACCGAGATTAATCAGTGGAGTGTATTCAACGTTGGACTTCAACAGGATTTGATCAAGACAAATTTCCAGGCGGCGATTGTCGGCGCTAACGTGCCGTGCACTTCAATCGCCGGCCTTCGAAATGGCATTCAGGTTTTTCCAGGCAGTGTGCCGATTTATAAGAATGGCGTTCTGGTGGGCGCCATCGGAATCAGTGGCGACGGAGTGGACCAGGACGATATCATCGGCGCGGCGGGCGCCAACGGCTATGCTCCCGCGGCCGCTATTCGATCAGACCAGGTGTTTGTGCGTGGCGTGAGGTTGCCGTTCTTGAAGTTTCCGCGTAGTCCGAATTTGTAATTCATAAGGAGTAAGTTCATGTTTTCCTGGGAAGGGTTTTCTAACCCTATTCCCGTCCCGTAGGGACGTAACGTTTATAGACCGCGCGAGACTCAAAAGATTTCTCCTCGCTCCAGCGGAGCGAAATGGATGCCCGACGTTGGTACCATTGCCGGAAATATTGCGCTCCGCTGGAGCGCAGGTCGTGCTGCCAGCCGGTTTCTATAAACATTCCGCTCCGCCGGAGCCAGAGCATAAGCCTTGGTTGCGGCTTCGGCCGCATCGAATTCCAAACATGAGGGCATTACCCAAGATAATCGCCGTTTCGATTCTGCTGCTCCTTGCCATGGCGGGGGTTTCTCAAACTCCCTCGCCGCCCGAAGCTCGCGGAGTAATCAGGTTGCGTGTGCGAGTGGCCCAGGGGCCTAAAGCAACAGGCCTTCAACGCAAGCGTTTCTTCCTGATCAAAGGAACACTAGAAGAGAACAAAGCGTTGCTCGAAAATCTTGCGAACCAGCCGGTGGCAACCCGCGAATGTTACTACCGCAGCAAGGGCGCGAGCGACGCGCTCATCGCGTGGCTGAAGGAAAACGATTGCGAGTCGGTTTATTGCGGAGAGGTGGATCAGAAGAGTATCGAAGGCGCCGGGGCTGTGCCTGAGTTTCAACGCGCTGTCGCCGCCGGAGAGAAGGAATTCGGCAGTCGTGAACTGGCACGAAAGTGGATCACGGTCAACCTGCCGAATGAGCTTCGAAGCGGTTTCTACAAGCTTCAACAACAGCGGCTGCAAGCGTTTCTTGCACAGGCCCCGGGCAAAGTGTCATCAGTGAGGACTGATCGTAATGGCACTGGATACTTCACGGACATTGAGCCGGGAGCATATGTGATCTCCAACATACTTCCCATAGAAACCGGGAGCACCAGCTCGCTTTGGACGTGTGCAATAACCGTGAAGCCCGGTGACCTGGCCACCGAGCGTCCTTTCTTGATTAGCAATGCGGGGAATAAAGATCCAAGAGACGTAAGAAACATCAAATGCGTTAGCGCAGAAAAGCCGCTACCAGTGTGTGACTTGACGGCAAAATGATGAGACGTGTCAGCCGCGCTTTGATCGTGACCGCCGCTCTATGCCTTCTTATTCATGGAGCAGTATCAGCTTCCGGCGGTTACGCGGTGGCACAGCGGTCAAGACGTCGACCACCCGTCAGACCTCGAACCTCGGTTACGCCAGCCATCGACTATTCGAAGTTCCTGCATTCCACAAAGAAACATCAGGCAGCCTGCGTCACCTGCCACAGGATACCGACCAGCAACTGGCAAAGGGTACGCGAGTATCCCGACGTAGCTGACTATCCGGATCATGACGCTTGCGTGAGCTGCCATCGTCCGCAGTTTTTCAGAGGAGCGAAGCCTGCGATCTGCTCCGTTTGTCATTCGAAAGTCTCGCCGCGCAATGATGAGCGGTTCGCGTTTCGCAATCCTTCTGGCCGGCGGCAGTTTCTAATCGAGTTTCCACATGACAAGCACCAGGATGTAATCGCGAAGTTGTTTCGCAGGTTTACAGAAGAGCGCCCGCATTTTTTGCAAGCATCGTTTAGTGCACAGGTCCAGGATAAAGCTAAGCGCTACAACAACTGCGAGATCTGTCATGGACCACGACCCGCCCCTTCAATCGCGCCGGCGTCCGGTTGGGTTGACGGGTTTGTTCCAGATAACGTGACGTTAAAATCGGTACCCGTTAACCACTCATCCTGTTTTGGCTGCCATTGGAAATCCGAGCAACCGGTAAACGAAAACTGTGCCGGCTGTCACAAGTTGCCGAACCCGCCGTCAATAGTTGCGGTGAACGATTTACCCGACCGCAAGTCAATGAAGTTTCGTCATGGTACTGAGCCGCACGTAGCCGAATGCACCGTGTGTCATATCAACATTACGAAAGCGGCAACGCTGCGTGGGTTGACGCCGGATGTTCCGATTGCGCCGGCGTGCAGCGAGTGTCACAACAAGGCCCCCAGCCATCTCGAGATTCGCAACGAACTGGAGGCGATAGATAAGAACCGTGACTTCGTGTGTGTCTACTGCCATACGTCGGATGTGGGCAGGCGCGATCCTCCCGCCAGCCATTATCTGAGCGCGGAGCGGCCGCCGATTAAGCGTAAGGATGTAAAGTGAATTTTGCGGCCAACAAATTCGTTCGGCTTTTCAAGTTAGCCGCCGGCCGCTTTACTTGGGCCTGGTTTTTGGCTCTGTGTTGGCCCTGTGCACTTTGTGTCTCTGTGGGGAGCATAACGCACGCTACACTCACCGCAGAGACACAGGGGACACAGAGTCTGCACAGAGAGTACGCGCTGCTTCTCCTCTCTCGGCAGGGTCCAAATCTCGACTACTCCAGGTTTATTCACACGAGCCAGCGACATGCGTCGCTCGCCTGCACCTCTTGCCATGTGCGCAGCGATAATTCGGCAACCCCACGTTTCCCTGGACACAAGGCGTGCTTTGACTGCCACGTGACGCAGTTTACAACCGCGGCAGTTCCCCTGTGTGGGATCTGTCACACGGATGTTAATAGTTCAAACCCGCCGTTGAAGAGCTTTCCCTCGCGCTTCAACGAGAGCTTCAACGTCAAATTCGATCATGTGCAACACAATAGCGGTGCTGGTCGTCCGGCGAGTGGTTGTAACGCCTGTCACGCCAGGCTCGGAGGACGCGCGGCGGCACTAGGCATTCCCATTGGCCTGTCTGCACATAACCAGTGTTATACCTGTCACACACCGAGCAGCAAGAACAACGCTGGACGTGAGATGGCCTCGTGCGGCGTTTGTCATGATTCAAGGCCTTACTCCCGAACGGCAGTTAACGCGCGCGCATATCGTTATGCGTTTAGTCATGCGAAACATGGTCGGCCGCAGCGGCTGGACTGCGCCGATTGCCACCGGCTAACGGCGGGCTTGCCGCAGTCACGCCAGGTGAGTTCGCCGTTCGCCGCGGAACATTTTCCTGTTTCGCGAGGAATGACTTGCCTTACCTGCCACAACGGCAAACGATCCTTCGGCGGCGACCTGGCGTTTAAAGACTGCCGTCGATGCCACAGCGCTGCGACCTTCCGCATGCCGATGTAAGCACCGAGTTCGGCGCAATAAACGCCTCCTTGGAGCAGTGCGGCGGCCCGGCGCCGCTTTGGCCCGCGGCGGCCTGGCGCCGCTTCCGTGCGCAACATTGACTCCAGAGGTCGGTGAATCTACTGGTTGGACCAAAGCGGCGCCGGGCCGCCGCACTGCAAGGCGTCTCTCGGCACGACGATATGAAAACGTTTGACACCCCACCCCCCGCTCCTTAAGATGGCCTCGACTTGGCCATCCCTCCCCATAGACTCATGACGACTCCCCAAACATTCTTCGGTTGAGGCGACTTTTATGAAGAAACTTCTGGTGCTGATCGCTTTACTAGGCAGTATCGCCATAGTGGTTGTGGCTAAACATTCAACTTCTCAGGATATTCCTAAGGAGAGTAAGGTCCAGCCAAAGGAAGTTGTTTTAGGCAAGGACAGCCAATCGGACAAGTACGGCGAGGTCCCTTTCAATCATGAAAACCACTCAATCAAAAACTACAGCGCCGACGGCAAAAGCGTCATCACCTGTGTGGAGTGCCATCACACGGACCAACCCGCCTCAGCTCTCAAAGCTCCGTTAAAAACAGGTGAACGAGAGGTAGTATTGACTACCGCAGTGCTCGCGGCCGCAGAGGCAAAGCCTGTCAAATCGTGCCGTTCATGTCACCTGCAGGCGGGAGACGACAGCGCTCCCATGCCAGCAGTGACTTACCCGGACAAGCCTGCCCCGACTAAGCTCAACAACGAAGTTGCGTATCACATGAATTGCAACCTCTGTCACGACAAAGCTATCGCCGCGAGGCCTGCGCTCAAAGGCAAAGTTCCCGGTTCAAACGATTGTCTGCCCTGCCATAAGCCCGTGAGTTGAGCTCATAAATGAAAAATGAGAAATGGAAAATGACATATGGAAAATGGCTTTCTGAATTTTCCATTTCTCATTTTTCATCTCTCATTGAACATTAGAAACCAAAACTTCCCATCCAGTGATTCTATTTACCGGCGAGCCAGCAACGATCTACTCCATTGTTTTTTGCTCTTCACGTGTTGCACGTGACAGGAAATGCAGTTTGGTTTATCAGCGGCAATTAGCACGCGTTTTATGCTCGGTTCGATATAACCATTGTGACAGCCGCCGCAGGTTGAACGCGGAGTCTCACGGTCGATCGGGTTAAAAGACTTGTGACAGCTGGAACATGACAACTCACCCTCCAGGTTTCCCTTCTCGCCCGGCTTCAAACTGACTCGTTGTACGTGAAGCGCATGAAATTGGTCGCGCCGCCACTCGTCTTCTGTGGCCGTAGGCGGACGAACAATCGCGGTCTGCTTCAACTGCCAATCGCTATCGCTCAACCCTTTCCATGTCCAATGTCCGTTTGAAACTGGATAACCAAACGTGCCGCCGTGTGGTGTGGCCACCGTCCGCCCGTTATACGAATCACGGTTCGCATCGTTGTGGCATTCAGTGCACGTGTAAAGTGCGGCTTCTGCGGGCCTGAAATCTCGCCCTCGGTGTTCGGCGTGACATGAAACACATCCGATGCCCGCGGACGCGTGCTGCTCAATCACGGTAGGCACAAAGCCTTCCGCGTTGTGGCAGCCGGCGCAGTTGGTTTCCATGCTCGCCTTGAACGTATGACAATTCGTGCAGGCGTTAGCGTTGGCCTTCGTGGCAATGGGCGGCGCGGTCTCGAGTTTTGATTTGACGTGCGTGTTGGAAATTGGCGCTGGAGCGTAGGCATTGGTGTACCAAAAAGCCGCGGCCACGGACAACAGACCAACGCCAATTGCTCCCCAAACAAGCAGGGCAACCGGCCAGCGGGAAATCAGATCTGAAGTTGGCGCCCAATTAAACTGTGTCTTGCCTGCGCGTCGCTGGCCCTTCGGAAAAAGTGTCGATACCTTCACCACCTTACCGGCCTCGCGAATGCGCTTGTCCCAGAAAATGTCGAGGGCTTTATCTCCAGGCAACGGGGTGGCGGCGGTCTTGCCCGCAACTTTCTTCGCTTGGGCTGCCGTCTCTAAACGCAGCTTGGACGTCTGCAGGGTAGGCGCGATGTCATCGGTCGCCTTCACAACCATGCCAATTCGCAGCGTCACTTTGATGACCAATGCATCTTCACTGCGATCGATCTCCAGCAGAAAAGGTCCAACCTCCAAAACGTCCCCCGGCGCCAACGCCGAGCTTTGTGCGACTGGATTTCCGTTAAGCTTGACTGGATTCGATTGGCGAAGGCTGAACAGATAGAAACCGTCGGAGAGTCCGCGAATGCCGGCTTGGGCGCGGGAAACGGCGGGGTGATTAAGCGGTAGCTCACATGTCGGCAGACGCCCAATCAGGAGGCCCTCGGTGATTATCGTCAACGGGTCCTGGACCAGGTCCTCACGAATGACTATGAATTTGCGCGGCGTCGGCATGTGGAAGTCAATCTGTTAACGGGGCAGTAGCCCGACCGTTAGGGAGGGCGTTTGGATTCGTTATTGGCACCGGTGGCGCCCACCGCACCGGTCGTGATACTGGCCCTACCGAACGCCCCCCTAACGGTCGGGCTACTGCCCCGACCGACAGTGGCAAGATTCCTCAAACGGCGAAGTACACAACTTGAATGATGTGAACGAGCATTAGCGCCAACATGATCGATGTGGAAACCACATGCGGCGCAACCCAAATTCTTAGAACCTTATGTAGGTAAATCAACGCATCAACACGACGAATCGTAACCGCGGTTTCAATGGCGCGCAGCAGGAGCATTCGTTCGTCCTCGGTAGCCAGCCGCGATATTCTCTCCTTAAACGGTTCACGCGCTTCGGCCAGCAGCGCCGTCAGGGGCTCTCTACGCGTAAACTGCCGCATCAAATATCCCAGCGTCTTAAACCGCTTAACCACGCGATCTTCGATTTCCTCGCGGAGCCAACCATCGCTTCCGTTGACAATTTCCGCCAACTCTTTCTCCAACTCTTCGCGCCGCGCGACCAGGTCCTCAATCAGTAGCGGGTCGCCCTCAATGCTGGTCATAATCCTCGGCGCGAGTAGGTAAGCTGCAACGCCGAACAACCCCGATGCAATGCAAACGTCAAATGCAATGTACAGCGCAGTGGTCAGAAGACCGCCGGTGCGCGTCCCGGCGTGCAACATCAGAATCACTCCCGCCAGCGCGCCGGTGTAAACATGGATCAGCATCCAGTAGCGAAGGGCGCCGGCGCGACGGCGGTACACTTGTTTGCGCAACGGATAGGTCATCACCGCGGCGATACCGAACAGCCCAACCAGCCCGGTGGCCCAGCGCATCGTCAACCAGGAACCGGCGATCAGCTCATCGAAACCGCGTGTGGCCAATCCCCAAATTGTGGCGATCGTCACGAGAAGTATTAGTGCCGCGCCGCCCAGATGAAGCGCTTTGGCAGGCGGATCGCTCTTATGAATATTTCGACCAAAGGCATGTGTCTCGTCCTGAAAGATCAGACCCTTCGTGCGTTCGACTTCGGTGAAGTACCTGACCGGATCTACACGCACCAGCGCGCCAGTGGGGCAGTTTTCTTCGCAGGAGTACGCCTGACGTTTCGCGCTCTGCGGGTTGAGAGGCGTGTGTTCACAGAGATTACATTTGATGGCAACTACATCGTCAGACGGTGTGAGTGGCAGCGCCGCTAGTGGAGACGAATGACCCATGGCTTTCTTTAGTGTCCCCATTAGATCGAAACTGACGTGCACCGTCTTATCCCCGTTGCCATTCTTCGGAACCATCGTGATGGCGTCGTAGGGACACTGTGTGGCGCAATCAAAACAGCCGATGCAGGTAGCCGGGTCGATATCCACGTAACCACGCGGATCGCGAAATATCGAACCAGTAGGACAACCGGTCAGGCATTCCGGATCCTTACAGTGCATACAAACCTGCGGTGAAAGGACGTGCTGCGTACGTTTGGCGCCGATCGTTACCGGACGTTCAATGTGGATTCCGCGCCGCAACAGACGCGATTGGCCGTGGACCTTGTGACATGCGAGCGAACAGTTACCGCAGCGCACGCAAAGGTCCATGTCCATAACCAGCAGGTTTGCTCCGTCAACTATTCCCGTTGTAATTTCTTCTTCCGCCGAGGCGAGTGCGCGCAGGTCCTTTACTAACTCGATGGCCGGCGGGTAGTCGTCAGCAGTTGAAAACGCTGAAAACGCCGCGATGATTTGGGCCCGCAGCGCGGGTTCGTCTCTGAGCGACGCCACTGGAACTTCAAGCACTTCGGTGCGCGCCATACACGTCGCGCTGTAGTTCCACGGTTCGCTCTTTTCAACGCCTTCGAGTCCCAGACAGTTCCCGGCTCCGAGAAAATCCACGCCGATTGACTGGCCCATGCCTACCGCGACACCTGTCGAGGCGGAATCAAACGGGACGCCGCGCACTCGTCGAACCCAGCCGCTTTTGATCAGTACGATTTTCTCGATTGGAAAATGCTCATTACAGATAACGTGGTGCTTGCCATACACCATGAAGCTGGCAATCTCTCGCAGCTTCCTGACTACCGCTTCGTTCGCTGATCCAATGGCCGGATGGAGGTCTTCCATCACCCGCCCAAAGCCGTGCTTGCGGTACGTTTCATCGAGCACGCGACCGAACCTCGGTAGTTTTCTGAGTAGTCGAAGGGCCGGGCGAGTTATTTCGAGTACGGTTGATTTCCCATGCTTCGGAACAGAGATAGTGGCGTTGCGCTCGACACCGGCGAGCACCGCCATCTCACCGAAACAGGAACCGGGCTGCAAGCGACTTATCTTTCGTGGTTCAGCACCAGGAACCGTGATGTAAACGTCGAGCACCCCGCTCACTGACAGATAAAACGTGTTACCGCCCCATTCGCCCTGCCGCATGATGATCTCTTCGGCGTCGTAGGCGAGTAAACGGACATACGGCCCGACTCTTTTACCGCTATTATTTTCGCGGCCGTCGACGATTACCTCGAGGTCGCCTGCGTTTTTCAGTTTTCCATTTACTTCGGCAAACAGATCGGCAGTGATCTCCAGGGACTTCAGGCTTGAAAGTATTGCTTCCCGATCGGTGATTTCGCGCGGCATGCTGTTTTTATACTACTTAAAGTAACAAAGATAAATGAGGATGGGATTAATGCTTGGCACCTCTCGCAGGAAGAGAGGAATGTTCGCCTCCAGTAACGTTAGGATAAGGGAGAACGCTTGGCTTCCTCTCAGGTAAGGAAGGTGGGCTTGCCCCCGCTCTTCGTCACGCCACTCGAGTCCTGAAATATATATCCAGAACCTTTGTTTAGCTGACGATTGGTCACAGGTTGAGTATGATTTTGTGGCTTAGGTAATCAGGAAAGACCGGGGGGCAAGCCCACCTTCCTTACCTGAGAGGAGGCAAAGGTTCTTATTACCCTCAGGCTCCAGGAGAGCAGCGGTTTTCTCTTTGGGCTGCCAAACCACCCTTCAGCATTATCTCGTTGGCCGTCACCTGACACTTGCCTTATAGTGACATCGGTCTTCATATTCTTTCAGAAGTTAACAGAGTACACTCGCAAAAATGTCATCGGATTCCCTTCACTCGCTTTCACTAGAACAACAAGTCGGACAATTCTTCTACATCGGTCTTCTGGGTACGGAGCTTGACGCCCAAACGCGCGCTCTCATTGAAGAGATACAGCCGGGAGGCATCATCATCTTCGGGCGCAACGTCATCGAGCCGCAGCAGATTAGAGATCTCCTGGACGGAATTCGCGAGATGCTCCCGGTTGACCCGCTGATCGGCGTCGATCAGGAGGGCGGACTCGTCGATCGCTTGCGCAAGGTTTTTACTCCCATGCCGTCGGCCAGGACGATTCGCGAGCACGGCGATCTGGCTGCCGCACGTGCACTGGGAAGGATTAGTGGAGAAGCTCTTCGACTACTGGGCTTCAATATGAATTTCGCGCCGGTGATGTCGATCATGACCGAGGAACGCGACCTTCTTTCCAACGGTCTTTATTCCCGCTCGTTTGGCCGCTCGCCGGGCGAAGTGCTTGGCTACACCACGGTCTACCTGCGCGGGTTGCAGGAGACAGGCATGGTTGGCTGTCTGAAACATTTTCCCGGAATCGGCGCGGGCGAAGTCGACTCACACGAGCAGATGCCGATGGTGAGTCTGTCGCACGACGATCTGATGGCCGCGGATCTCGCGCCTTACATAGAGCTTTTCCAACGCAAGGACGATCGCGTCAGATGTGTGATGGTGAGCCACGGCGGATTTCCAAACATCGACATAAAAAAAGGAGTGACCGGCGGTTTGCTGGAACCCGCGTCACTCAGTCACGGCATAGTGACCAAACTCTTGCGGGAAGAGTTGGGTTATCAGCATCTGGTGGTGACAGACGATCTCGAGATGGGGGCTATTTCGAAACACTGCGACATCGAAGCGGCCGTAGTGCGTGGGTTTCTTGCCGGTCAGGACATGATGCTGATTTGCGCTCACCCGGAAATTATCAAACGTGGCTATCATTCGCTGCTATCGGCAGCGCGGGCAGATAAACTGCCAAAAGACCGTGTACGCGGTTCGCTAAGGCGAATCGCCGCTATGAAACAGATCGTCAAACCGCCCCTGCCTTTTGATGCCGGCAAACTAAAAACTCTTTCGCAGGAAACTGCCGCGCTCAACGAAACGCTCGGCTATACGTACGGAGGACCAATCTAATGCATCGCCAGGCGTCATCGTTCCTTTTTGTGATTTTGCTGGCAACGACGCTGTCTTTCAGCTGCCGGCGCCAACGCAGCGACGCCTTTGTGATTGCGCTTGGCGATAACATTCGCACCATCGATCCCATTGGCTCGCCATCCGTTGATGCCGCCAGCGAACGTGTTCGGGTTCTCATGTTTAATTCGCTGGTGAGGAAGAATGAAAAATTTGATTACGTCGGCGAGTTGGCCGAGGTTAATCGTTCTGACGACGGAACCGTGTTCACCTTCACGTTGAAGGACGGGGTGAAATTTCATGATGGTCGCGCTCTGACCTCAGCTGATGCCAAGTACACGCTTGACCTGGTTTTCTCCAGTAACTTTGCAAAGTCTGCCAGTTTCTATGAAGGCTCAGGCGCCGAAAAAAGAAGTTACATCAAGAGCGTTGAAGCGCCTGATGCTAAAACGCTGGTGGTTACTTTGATAAAACCCTGGACGGGTTTGCTTAGTAATCTGGTTCCTATTGCAATCATTCCGAAAGACAGCTACGCAACGCAGAAGGACCATCCACTTGGCTCAGGTCCGTTTAAGTTCAAGAGTTATAACAGCACGCAGCAGATTCTGGACCTCGAAGCCAATAAGGATTATTGGGGCGGCTCGCCCCAGATACAGCAGTTGCAAGTACGCGTGCTGGCGGATACCAACCAGCTCCAGGCTGAGATTCGTTCAGGTCGAGTCGATATAGCGCCTTTGCCAACAAGCCTTTCACCTGACGCGATAAAACTTTTGGGACAGGACGCGAACCTGCAGGTACTTCAGTTTCCCGGTTCGAACTTAAACCTTCTCACCGTCAACTGCAGCAAACCGCCGCTCAACGAGGTGCGCGTGAGACAGGCAATTGCTTATGCAGTTGATCGCGAAAGTTTGATTCGCGATCTGTTGCTGGGCCAGGGAAAGATTGCGCATTCGATTCTGCCGGAAGAGTCGTGGGCCTTAGCGCCGGGGCAGATTTACACATTCGATCCTGGTAAGGCGAAGCAGCTGTTGGACGAAGCCGGCCTCAAAGATCCGGACGGAGATGGTCCACAAGCGCGTTTCCCGACAGCACTGGTCTTTAAAGTTTCTGGCAGCAGTGTTTCAGCGAAGAACTACGCAGGAGTGATTCAGAACTATTTGAAGAATGTGGGTATTCCGGTCACTATTGAGACCCCGGAACTTAACACTCTTCTGGATGAGCTGCGGCGGGGCAATTTTCAGATTACTTACGGACAGTGGGTGGGTGGCAACCAGGATCCAATCTTCTACAAAGACTTGTTCGCGACTTCCGAGATACCGACTGAAACGCGCGCGGCGCGCAATCGTAGCCGCTACAGCAACAAAGAACTGGATGCGCTGCTTGATGAAGCAGTGAATACGTTCGATCGCGAGAAAGCAAAACAACTGTACGCGCGGATTCAACAGATTGTGAGCCGCGACGTGCCGAGCTTTCCACTCTGGTATCAGGCAAACATGGTCATCGCTAAGAAGAGCGTGGGGAATATTAAGGTTGATGCCAGCGGCGACTGGGGCTTTGTGAAGAACTTGACGGTACAGAATTAATCCGCAGCTTACGCAGCCTGGTAAAGCGCAACAAACACAACGCGCTGCTCCAGCGGAGCCAAATGTTTATAGATCCAGATATTAATCCAGGTTCTGCGCTCCAGCGGAGCGCGATGCCTCGGCGATATGAGGGAACCTACGTACAATTCGCTCCGCTGGAGCTAGAGGGGTCTTTAGGGGACTCGCGTTTTATAAACATTAGGTCCCTGCGGGACGGAAATCCGTTAGGAAATCTTGTTAAGAAAACAAGAAGTTATCGGTTTCCTTAGGTTGCCATTAAGCAAAATCTTCGTAATCTGCGGATAGTTCTTCCAGCGCTGCGCGCTTGATGACGCCTTCCCTGACTAGGCGCGGTTTATCTTCACTCAAATCAACAACCGTCGAAGGCTCTGTTGCCGTCACGGTTCCGCCATCCAGAACGAGATCAATACCATTAGGAAAATAAGCTACGACGTCGACGGCGGTCTTTGAAGGCTCGTGGCCTGAGCTGTTCGCGCTCGTCGCAGTCAGCGCGCCTCCGCATTCACGCACTAGCGATCGAACCTCTTCGTCCTTTGGCAGACGCAGCCCGATCGTCTGCGTCCCGGCGGTTAACTCGACCGGCAACTCAGGTCGAGCTGTACCAATCAGTGTGATTGGCCCAGGCCAGAAACGATTTGCGACTGATTTGAAAATTTCCGACTGGTGAGTAATGAATCGATCAACTTCACTGAGATCCGAAATCAACAACAGGATCGGCTTCGCCTCTTCCCTGCCCTTTAGTTCCCTGATCTTACGAACTGCCGCCGCATTAAAAGGATCAGTGCCCAGTCCATAGAAGGTGTCGGTGCGAAAAGCGATAACGCCGCCCGCAGCAATTACCTTAGCAGCATTAGCCCTGGTCCCGGCGTCATCTCTTCGGGTCATCGTGGTGGTTTGGGCTGGAGTCTTAGCACCAAAGGTGCGAAATGTGACAGCCTGGGCCAACGGCCCAGGTGATCTTTGGTTCAAGCTTCGTAGCGCTGAAGGCGCGAAATACTCTCAGAGCGTGCAGACGCTGCCTTTCAAGATCCTATTTCGCGCCTTCAGCGCTCCGAGATTTAGAATTCTCACTCCTGGGGCGTTGCCCCAGGCTATTTCATTTCGCGCCTTTGGCGCTGAGAACCAGGGGAGACTTCTTGGAAGAGTTAGAGGTTGGGAAGGGTGGCTTGCCCCCGCTCGTGGCTTTTCTAATCTACCGGGTCTACTAAACCTTCACCGCATACCCCAACCCATCCCCAACCGACAGAATCACAGCCCGCAATTCCGGATGCGTCATGAATCGCTTATTGAAGTCCTGCAACGCTCCAGTATCTCGGTCGGCGGAGTCGGGCTCGGTCGCCACCCTTCCGCCCCAAAGCAAATTATCCACAATCACTACACCGCCAGTGCGCAACTTCGGCAGCGCCAGGTCGAGATAACCAGTGTACTCATCTTTCATCGCGTCAATGAACAACAAATCAAAAGTCTCATGCAAACGCGGGATCACATCCAGCGCTTTACCGCGCTCAATGCGCACTCGCTGCCTCAAACCCGCGCGCTCGAGATAACCTTCGGACGCGCGAATCATTTCATCATTCGGATCGATAGTCACCATCAACCCATTATCTGGTAATGCCTTCGCAAGATGGATAACCGAATACCCAATCGCCATTCCAACTTCGAGTATTCGCTCCGCCTTAATTGCACGCGCCGTAATCTCCAGAAACAGAGCGACCTCGCGGTCCGCAATCGGAACGCGATGCTCCGCCGCATACTGCTCCATCTCAGCGAGCAACGGATCATTTTGCGGAGTTATACGCTCAAGATACTCAGCCTGCTCGAGCTGAATTATTGCATCCGGACGAGCTTTCATGATGTTTCGAATTCTAGCATGCCGATACAGAACGGAGCGCGGTAGCGCCGGATGCCAGAAGCCCGATACAGAACCGAGCGCGGTAGCGCCGGATGCTGGAGGCTCGATACAGAACGGAGCGCGGTAGCGCCGGATCTAAGAAGCATTCTTGATGTCCTTCTTACCCTTGCAAAGAGCCAAGCATTTCAATGATTGCGAGCATTCCTTACTCTCCTCGTGGTTTACGGCACCTTTGTTCTACTCTTCGCCTCGCCATGACCTCCGAAGAATTCCGAGCTGATCACGTTCCCTTGGGATACTTCATAACCATTCGCGCCTACGGCACTTGGCTTCACGGGAGTGCTGGTTCGGTCGACCGGTTTCACAACGTCTACGGCACACCTAGGTTGCCTGCAAATGCGAAGCGCAAACAATACAACCGCCGCTTGCTTGCCGAAGATCCCGCCAGTTTCGGCGCGAAGGCAAGGAGGGCCATCAAACAAGGGATTCAGGAAACCTGCGACATTCGGAAATGGACGCTATGGGCTTTCAATTGTCGCACCAATCATGTACATGCCGTGGTAACTGCCAACTGTAAGGCAAAAAAAGTGGTGACCGCATTCAAAGCCAATGCTACTCGGAAATTACGCGAAGCTAAATGTTGGGCAAGTGACAGAAGTCCTTGGGTCAGGAGAGGAGGAAGTAAGAAGTATCTATGGACCGAGAAAGAGCTAGGCGATGCGATTGCTTACGTTCTTTATGACCAGGGTGAACCGTTACCGGAATGATAGATTAGCTTAATCCTAAAGGACGACTCCTCGATCTCCAACCTACAGCGGTACAGAACCGAGCGCGGTAGCGCCGGATCCAAGTGTCGCCTGAACTGAAAATGTTTTTAGGAAGAAATGATTAATCCTTGATTGATCTGAGCCGCCTAACCCACGCACGGTGCCGCAACGGGCCTCTAGCATCCGGCGCTACCGCGCTCGGTTCTGTATGGCTAGCGATGAATGATGACGGGCGGCGGCCTAGGCAGCAAGCAGTTTCTTGATCTTTCGCTTGTTCCAACCGAGATAAATTGAGAAATCTGAAATCGTGTCTTCTGCGATAGAGCGTGTCTGCGGATCTCTGTCATGTAGTAACTGCCGAACTACTGGAATGACCTCATCTTCATCGATGGCTTTGTGAGTCCTTGCCAGATGGCCCAGACAAGTTACGGCGACTCCACGTACAAACGAGTCCTTATGGCTCGCGAAGCGTAGGCACTGACTCTGTGCCCAATGCCGGTCAGGCTCGTGCAGTGCGACACGCAAAAGCGTCGGGCATATTGTCTCGCGATCCTCTTTCGCAAGCAGATGCTCTGCCTGCACTCTACTAATCGGCTCTATAGTTTCGTACTTAATCATTTTGCCGAGCCATTCTAACACGCCTACGTACGACCCCATGACCCCGGCTCCGTTAGGAGCCAAATGTTTATAGCACCGAACGTCATCAAGAACTTGCGGTCGTCAGGAGCGAGGTTCTCGCTCCTGACGACCGCAGTCTTGAGGGAGTGCTTGTATCTATAAACATCTCGTGCCTACGGCACGAAGCCACGCTTTGACTATGCAATTGACGCAAGGCGATGCCGAGAAATAAACTCCCTGCCATTGCGGATCCCTTGCATTCTGACAATCCTCAGTCAGACACATCAGTGCCGAAAACGACGACAAGAGTACGCCAACTAGTTCCGCCCCTGAGCCTGTCACGCCTCCGCAAAGCGAAACCGACGCCCACGAGGAGCCAAACGTCCTGCGGACATTAGAGTTCGCGGCAGATTTAGTTATCCGGGCCGTGACACGATGGTCATCACTGATAAGGAAATACTAATCCCCGCGTTGAATCAACCCATCAAAACAATGTGCACGGTAGGAGGATTAGGCGCCATCCGGTTTTGAGTGGAGTTTTTGTGTTCGGATCTGTATCGGCCGCCAATGTTTCTTAGTCACTCGTCGGAATTATCCTGCATCTCACCACCAACTGCGACGTAGCGACGTCCCAATCCAAGCTGCCGTAATTTGTGTTGTAACGACTGCCGGTGCATGCCCAAAATCTCGGCAGCTTTAGTCACGTTCCCCTGAGTGTGTTCGAGGCAGCGGCTGATGTAGCGGCGCTCAAACTCGCGCCGGTCCTCGCGGAAGTCGGCCGTGAATGGGACGGCCAAACCACCCTCAACTGCGTTCGTATCCGTAGCCAGACTCTTTTGCGGCCCGGGCGTGATTTCATCCGGCAGATCTTCTGAGCGCAACTCCGCGCCTTCAGCCATGATCACCGCACGCTCGATCGTATTCTTCAGCTCGCGAACGTTTCCCGGCCATTCATAATCAACCAACTTGCGCAAGGCACTCGGCGCCACCTGTCGCAGCGGCAAACCGTAGCGTTCAGCAGCGGTGCGGGTAAACGTTTCGGCGAGCATCGGAATATCCTCGCGGCGTTCGCGCAAAGGCGGGATGTCAATCGTTACCACACGAAGGCGATAAAAGAGGTCGGCTCTAAAGTTTCCCGCTTCGATTTCCTGTTCCAGCGGACGGTGCGTGGCGCTCACGATGCGCACGTCAACGGGTATCGATTCGTTCCCGCCCAGGCGTTCAATACGTCGCTCTTCGAGGGCGCGGAGCAGTTTCGCCTGAACGTTCGGGCTCATGTCCCCGATTTCATCCAGGAACAACGTGCCGCCATTTGCCTGTTCAAACTTGCCTTCTCTTTTCGCTGTAGCCCCCGTAAAAGCGCCCTTTTCGTGACCAAACAGCTCGGATTCGATCAACTCGGACGGCAACGCAGCACAATTGACTGCGACAAACGGCCCCTTGCTGCGCTCGCTGTTTCGCTCGTGAACCTCGCGGGCCACAAGCTCTTTTCCAGTGCCTGATTCACCACGAACCAAAACAGTCGCGTCCGTCTCCGCAACCTTTTCAATCATGGCCCGCACGCGTTGCATGCCTTCGGAGTTGCCGATGAGAGCACCGCGTTGCGAGCGCTCGACTTCAATCCTGCGGCGCAGCGAAAGATTCTCACGGCGTAGCTCGACAGTCTCAGCGGCATTCTTGATTACCAGCCGAAGGTCGTCGAGCTCAAAGGGTTTGGAAAGATAGTCGTAGGCGCCCGACCTGACGGCTTCGACCGCCATCCGTTCGGAGCCATGTGCAGTGATGATAATAACGAGCGGTCCACCGCCGTTTAAGCTTTGCAGCTCACGCAGAAAATCGAGACCGCTTATGCCGGGAAGGTTAACATCCAGCAACATCAAGTCCGGCTGTTGCTGCTTAATCAGGATCCTCGCCGCCTCGGCCGAATCCGCTTCGGTGACGCTATAGCCGAACGTCGTCAGGGCCCGCCGCATGCCGTAGCGCGCGGCCTCCTCGTCGTCCACAATCAATAATCGCAACTTCTCTTGTTTCACCTTTCTAGTCAGTTTAGAACCTTCAAGGTGAATTTCCCTAGCGCATCGCGTGCCACGGTCAGGAGGCAGTGGCGGCAGGTGGCAGGAGGCAGGAGGCAGGACGCAGAAAGCAAAAGGTAGAAAGCCGCGTTGGAGATTCGCTACCTGCTTTTTGCCTGCTACCTCCTGCCTACTGCTTCTGCTTAATGCCACCTAACACCTGCCTCCTGCCACCTGCCTCCTGCCTCCTCGCCTCCCCCGTTCTTATTTCAGCGTCCGGCTGGCCGACATCACGAGAATGATCGCGTCGCCGGAGGGGCCCGCGTTAAGTGTGCCGACCACTACGGGTTCCCCTTCGCGCATGCTTATATCGGTGTTCACTCCGGTGTTCTCGTAGTTGATGATCGGAGCGGTGGGCGCGTTTGAAGCGATGGCGGTGCCCGTCTGGATGGGAATCCTGGCGCCAAAGCTGAAGCCCTCCATTTTGACGATTGGCTGGCCGGCGGCGTTGGTGGCAAGCTTCACCTGGACCACCTTGAATTCGTTAAAGCTCGGGTTAGTGCTTGATGCCGCTGCTGCAGGCATCAATGAACCACCTATCCAACGCAAACTCAGGCGTCCCTCATTCCTGACTCGGTTGATGAGAGTGGCCGCTAACCGGTAGTTCTTGAATGGTAACGACGTTCGCAATTGTCTGATCACCGCATCCAGGGACGCAGGTAGCTTGGCGTCTTCCACAGCGGAGTTAGTCGCGACCAGCAGGTAGAGTTGGGTGTCGAGATTGATATCATCGTTTCTTCTGTCTCGCTGGGTTGCCGGCGGTGAAGTGTCAGCCGGGCTTTGCGCTCTCACTTGCTGGCAACCGATTACCAGGCAAGTCATGACGGTTGAAAACATAAACGTGGCCAGAATTTTACGCAGACTCATTTGTTAATCTCCTTAAAGGGTTTAGCCGCGAACTCGAGGAGAGCGCGTACGACATAGTCGTCGAGCTGATGCATTAGGTGGACTCGAGATACAACTGCCATCGAGATGGGCCAACAGTCGCAGGGTAACACGCAGGGGCGAACTGGAAGTTCCATTGAGAATCGACTGGTAGCGTAATGTACCTGCTGTTGTAGCTCGCGAGAAGAACGCGGTTTGCACACCAAATGCGGAGCGATCTCATTAGCGCCGTGGCTTCAGCCCGGTGTTTAGGTGGCCCAAAAAGCACAATGAACCATTTCTAACGGTTTCGTTGGATGCGCAATCGAAAACCGTTGATACGGTTCACCGATGGCTTGCGATTGTGGTCACCGGGCTGAAGCCGCGGTGCTAATGAGATCGCTCCGCGTAATAACGATCAACTAGTATCGGATCGCATGGACAGTGGTTTCGCAAAAGACGCAAGCTGAAGCTTGAACTCTGCACTTCGGGCCTGTTGTTCACAGCTTAAGCTTGCTCTGTAACCAACGGCACGCGCAACTCAAACTTCGCGCCGGCACCGTTTACGCGTGGAATGAGTCGGGCAGATCCACCGGCTTCCTCCATCCGTTTTCTAACGATCGCCAGTCCCAAACCGGTCCCTCTTTGCTTTGTAGTGAAGAAGGGCTCCCAAATCCGTTGCTGCAATTCATCCGATACGCCCTTGCCGCTGTCCTCAACCATCACCACAACTTCACCATTATCGACGCTCTCAGTGACCGCCACTTCCCCGCCCCGAGGCGTTGCTTGCATTGCGTTTAGCAAAAGATTTGAGAGCGCGATTCTCAGGGCAGAAACAGCGGAGCCCTCGAGCTCCTCGTCTTGTTGAACCCGCGTGGTTAATTTGATTCCTTCCTTTTCAGCGCCGACCTGAAACAGTCTCACCACCGAATTGATCAATTGAGCGGCACGCATGGGGAGCTCCGAAGGCGTTTCCTTGCGGGCAAATGTTAGTAACTGCGTAACACTTTGGCCCAAACGATCGGTTTCACCAACGATCAAACTCAGATCGCGCGCGTATTCCCGGCTCAGGCTTTCGTCTTCGCCCATCACCTGTGCGATCGACTTGATGGCGGAGAGCGGATTCTTTATCTCGTGCGCAACCGTGGCGGCCATCTGTCCCAGCGTCGCCAGTCGCTCGCGCTCAGCCAGTCGTCTTTCGAGACGCACGTTCTCTTCAACGAGCCGGCAGTCTTCAACGGCAATGGCCACCTGATCGGCGAGGACCTCGAGCACAGCGCGTGTCTCCTGGGGCAGCGTCGCCGCTGATGATTCGACCAACAACAACCCAGGAATCTTCTCACCGCGACGGAGTGGAAAAGCAATCGAGTAATCTTCCCGCTCAAGCGCCGGGTGGTCTTCCACCGGTTGCCAATCATCCCGCTCGGAAGCGCGCAAAAGCTCCTCCACCCAGGGCTCCTCCGGTGCACTGTTACCGAAGCCACGGTTTGTTCTTTCTCGCGGGTCATTCGAGGTTGCTGAACCGCTGACAACGACGCGCACACGACGTAGCCCGAGTGCTGTCGTAGTTTGTTGCTCCACGAAGTCCAGCAACTCAGGCAACTGTTTGTAGCGGCCGGCGTGAGAACTGATGCGCGAAACAATCTGGCGATATAGCGCGGTCTCGCGTTCAAACAATTTACGAAAACGTTTTTCCAACCAACCACGCAAAGGCGCCGCCGCCAGCGCGAGTCCCAGTATCAGCAGCGCTTCAACCACGCCTGGCCTGACTCCATAACGCAAAGTAACCCAGTCGCCAATGGTGCGTATGCCGTAGATGTAAATGGTGAGCACGACCGCCGCAAAGGAAGCGACGATCAAACTCTCTTCGATAATTAATTCGAGATATCGATAACGATAAATGTAGTAAGCGAGGAGCGCCGATGGCAGCAACGAGCCCAAATTGGCAATCGTTTTCAGGTACAAGCCAAGTTGTGTTCCTTCGCCGACGCCAAGGGCCAGAGCTGCGAGCACGACTACGCCGATACCCAGAAACGAAGCGGCCAACGTTCGCATGATCAGCCGCTCACTCGCGTTGTTGGTCTTCCTGGCGATCAATAATTCCGTAATCGCGATCATGCCAAGAACATAAGTGATCCAGACCGCCATCGGTAAAATGAGGAACTGGACTCTGGCAAGCATGGGCGCATAGTTACCGGTCCATATCTTATAAATTGCGACCGGCAGAAATAGCGGTGGTCCATACGAAAGAAACAGCCGGATTTTTTCCGATCGGTTGAGGGGCCGGTCTGCCGCGTTGGCCCAGAGATGAAGATGAGCATGAAGTAAAAACGAGTAAGCGAGCGTGATACTGATTACGGCGATTGTGTCGACGACTCTAAGCGTGGTGGCCCAACGGTTGAAGGCGAGTCCGAAGAGTCCGTGCAGGGTGATGATTAGGTTGCTGCTGTGCCAGCCGCACATGCTGAGGGCGAGCGCGAATAGAATTCGTTCGATAGGACTCAGCTTGCGGCGGTGAGAAACAAGCTGAACTCCCATCCAGAGCGGCAACACCGCGCCGATCGAGTAGCCGACAAGTTGTAGAACTTCGAGTGGAGACATTTTGGCCAGAAGGCAGAAAGCAAATGGCAGTAGGCAGCGGTAAGAAGGCAGCCCTCAAGGCTGCGCTCGCAGTTGCCTGCTCCGTTTTTGCCTTCTTCTTACTGCCTTCTGCCTTCTGATCACTGGTTCGCCGCCGCGCTACGCGCCGGAATAACAACCAACGTTATCTCCGTGCGCCGATTACGCGTTCTACCAGCGACCGTCGCATTAGTAGCGATTGGATTTGCCGCTCCCATGCCGTTAGCCTGAATTCGGGACGCATCGACACCGGCAGCCTGGAAGCGATCTGATAACTGGCGAGCGCGTTCCTGTGTCAGTTGCTGCAAGGTGACCTCGTCGCCCTTGCTGTCCGTATAAGTCTCAATCAAAACCTGGTA
>DASQKG010000203.1:0-7793 GCA_035630655.1 Pyrinomonadaceae bacterium | reverse complement strand
CCTCGCGTCCACCTGACTCAGAATGGAAGCGCGCAGCATGTTGGCCCAACTCCGGACCACGGCCACCCGCCTCGACGCCAATCATTCGTACCGACTCGTCATTCAGAAAAGGGTGAAATAGTCCGATAGAGTTTGACCCGCCGCCGACACATGCGATTAGTAAATTCGGCAGGCGGTATTCCTTTTCGAGTATTTGTTCGCGGGTTTCCCGGCCAATGATGCTTTGAAAGTCGCGCACCATTGTCGGATAAGGGTGTGGACCAAGCGCGCTGCCCAGCAGATAGTAAGTGTCGGCGACGTTGGTTACCCAGTCGCGCATTGCTTCGTTGATTGCATCCTTCAATGTGCACGATCCCGAGTCGACTTCGCGCACTTCCGCGCCCAGCAACTCCATTCGAAAAACGTTGAGCGACTGGCGGCGCACGTCTTCGGTGCCCATGTACACAACACACTCCAGTCCAAACAGTGCACAGACAGTCGCCGTCGCAACTCCATGTTGGCCTGCGCCTGTCTCCGCAATTACACGACGCTTGCCCATTCGCCGGGCCAGCAAGACTTGGCCCAGCGCGTTGTTGATTTTGTGTGAACCAGTGTGTGAAAGGTCCTCGCGTTTTAGATAAATTCGGGCACCGCCGGCTGCTTCACTCAATCGTTTCGCATGAGTCAGCGGCGTGGGCCGGCCGGAATAATCTCGCAACAACGAGGCAAACTCTTTCTGAAACTCTTCGTCACACCGCGTTTCATCGTAAGCCTCGGTCAGCTCATCCAGAGGACTGATCAAAGTCTCCGGTACGTAGCGGCCACCATAGCGCCCCCAGTATCCTGGTGGATCCAGCATGATTGTTCCATTTTTTGGCAAGAAAGGTTTCCCTTCGCGAGCGCCTCGAACGGCATTCATGAACGCCGTCAGCCGCTCTTCGCTCTTGATTCCCGGCGCACTTTCTAGCGAGCTGCAAACGTCAACCGCATAAGGCTTGACCGCTCTGATTGCCTCCGAGACGTTTTCTGGCGTTAAGCCACCGGCCAGAAATAACTTCGACGCAAAACGCGATGTGTCCTGGGCCAGGTTCCAATCAAAGCAACGGCCCGTACCACCTCGTGCGGCTGTACTAAAGGCATCGAGTAATACAGCGGCGGTTTCATAACGCGAAGCTGCTTCGGCTTCGAAATCTTCGCTAACGCGGAGGGCCTTGATGACGAAAAGCTGATTCAAGTCGCGGCAGAAGTCAGCAGTTTCGTCCCCGTGTAATTGCACTGCATCGACCCCAACCCGCGCGGCGATTCTTATTACGTCTTCGGCTTTTTCATTAACAAAGACGCCTACGGTGAACATCTCGGAGGGCAACTGATCCAGTATGCAACGTGCTTTCTCCGGAGCAATATACCTAGGGCTGCCTGGATAGAAGTTGAAACCCAGGATGTCGACGCCTTCACGGACACAAAGCAGAGCGTCATCGAGATTAGTGATACCGCAAACCTTGACTCGCACTTGATCCGCATCACGAATCAACGCCTTTAAAGTCGCTTCCGGGTCGTCCGCTCGCATCAACGTCTCGCCAACTAAAAAAGCACTGAACCCAAGCGCGTTCAACCGTCGCAGATCAGAACCTGTATTCAAACCACTCTCACTAACCAGAAGGACCTCTTTGGCGTGCGGCCGCTTGGCGATGCTTTCGTCCTCGGCGGCCTGGCGCCGAGCTCCCGCGTCTCCATATATCATTCGCGCTAACTCAACCGACACATCCATCGACACTTCAAAACTTCGCAAGTCCCGATTGTTCACTCCAATTATTCTGGCGCCACAACTTCTCGCTCGTCGCATCTCATCGGCAGTGTGCACCTCCACCAGCGCGTCCATGCCTAGCTCATCCTGCGCGATCCGTAACAACTCACCGAGCTGCGCATCATCGAGCGCCGCCACAATCAAGAGCAGCGCATCGGCCTCGGCCTCAGCTGTTTCATAAACCTGGTAACTGTCGAAAATAAAATCCTTCCGCAGGATTGGAAGCGCGGACGCGGCACGAACTGCTCGGAGATCGTCGAGCGACCCTAAAAAGTAATCTTCTTCCGTAACAACCGAGATTGCCGCAGCGCCGCCGCGGGTGTACGCGCGCGCCTGTTGCTCTGGATCCAAATTTTCCCTAATCAATCCTTTTGACGGCGACGCGCGTTTGATTTCCGCAATCACTCTCGTTGGGCCGACGCCGACGAGAGCACGTTCCAACGCATGGGGCTGCTTGGAGGCGCGAACCTCCGATGCGCGTGCCCGAAGCTCTTCCAAAGGCCGTTTGGCCTTCGCGTCTTCGACACGCAAACGCTTCCGGCCAATGATTTCGTCAAGAATGTTCGTTTGCGAATTCATTCGTTCGTAGCTTTTGCCAGGTCGTTTAGTTTTCGCAGCGCTGCTGCACTATCAATACTCTCCTTCGCCATGCGGCCCGCGTCCAGCAGAGTGGAAGCTGCGCCACCTACAAAAAGCGCCGCCGCGGCGTTGATGACCACCAGGTCGCGCGCCTCGTCATGCCGCACGCCTCCCAGAATTTCGCGAATCAGGGTCGCACTCACTTCTGCATCACCTCGCGGCAGCGACGTAACCGAAATTGGCTCGAGACCAAAGTCTGCGGGTTTGATTTCAAACTCCTTTATGGTTCCTTCACATGCCTCGGCCACGAAAGTTGGTCCAGCAGTCGTAAGTTCATCGAGCCCGTCTACACCGTGAACAACCCAGGCGCGCTTTGTTCCGAGCGCCAGCAGCGCCTGCGCCATCGGCTTCACCAGGGTGTGTCTCCACACGCCGATGATCTGAAACGGCGCTCCAGCTGGATTCGTCAATGGGCCAAGCAAGTTGAAACTCGTCGGCACGCCGAGTTCACGTCGGATCGCCGCCACGCGCGCCGTGGCACCGTGGTATAGCGGCGCAAACATGAAACATATTCCGATCTTGTTTAGGCATCGCTGCGACACCTCGGGTGGCGTGGCGACGTTCACACCCAAAGAAGTTAACGCATCCGCGCTTCCGGATCGGCTGGTGGCAGCGCGACCCCCATGTTTCGCCACCGGCAATCCTGCGCCGGCAACAACGAAAGCCGCCGCGGTTGAGACATTGAAAGTCTTGGCACGACTCGATCCGGTTCCCGCAGTGTCGATAAATTTCGAGTGTTCACATTTAATGCGAAGTGCGAGCGAACGCATAACGCCGGCCATCCCTGCAAGTTCATCAGCCGTCTCACCCTTGATTGCCAGTGAAACCAGTGCACCCGCTATCTGAGCGTCCGTGGCAGCATCATCGAGCATCGCGTTGATAAACTGCGCCGCTTCATCTCGTTGCAGATTCTCACCGCGCATCAGGCGCGCGCCGAATGACCGGAGAGAATGCGTGCGATGTTCACTTCGCAACGTGGCCGCTCCTGAATGCTTTGAGATCGTGTCGTCAGTCATATCGTGATCCGGCAGCAGAGCTCGACTCGGCGGGCTCGCAGCGAACGGAAGAGCGGGGGCAAGCCCTCCTTCCTTACCTGAGAGAAGGCCGACGCTTACAGGTGACTCGCAGGTGGGCTCTCAGGTTGGGAAGGGGCTTGCCTCCTCCGTTCCCCTCAAGCTCTGGCCGGGCTTCTGATACCGCTGCGGACTCGTCATAGCTTCAGAAAATTCGCCAGTAACCTCTTGCCGCCGTCAGTCAGAATTGATTCCGGATGAAACTGCACGCCTTCAACTTTCAACGTCCGGTGTCGAATCCCCATAATTACATCGTCGGGCGTGGCGGCCGACACTTCCAGACAATCGGGAAGAGTCGTGCGCTCAACAATCAAAGAGTGATAACGGCCCGCCCTGAAACGATGTTCGAGCCCTTCGAAGATCGTTCGGCCGTCATGACAAATCTCAGACGCCTTGCCGTGAACAAGCTCTGGGGCGCGTACAACACAACCACCGAAAGCCTGGCCGATTGCCTGGTGACCTAAACAAACACCGAGGATCGGCACCTTCCCTGCAAAATATCTGATCACGTCGAGCGACGCACCTGCCCCTTCCGGCCGCCCCGGCCCCGGCGAGATCAGGATTCGATCCGGAATATACTGCGCTTCAGCTTCCTTCGGATCTATCTGGTCGTTACGACAAACAACGATCTCCTCGCCCAGCTCACCCACGTATTGCACGAGGTTGTAAGTAAATGAATCGTAGTTGTCGATAATGAGAATCATTGAATCAGCAATCAGAATCAGCAGTCGGCAATCAGCAGTCGGCAATCAGTAATTAGCAATCAGTCGGCAGTCGGCAAAAGCTTCTCCTTGGAGTGCGGCCACCTGCCTCCTGCCTCCTGCCTCCTGCCTCCTGCCTCCTGCCTCCTGCCTCCTGCCTCCCGTCTCCGGTCTCCCGTCTCCCGTCTGCTTCACTGTCTTCGAAACTCCTTCTCCGCAATCTCAATTGCCCGCATCAAGCCCTTTGCCTTGTTGATGGTCTCTTCATATTCACGCTCCGGGACGGAGTCCGCCACGATCCCGGCGCCGGCCTGCACTGAAGCCGTGTTTCCTTCGAGAACTATCGTGCGAATGGCGATGCATGAATCGAGGTTGTCACCGTAGTCAGCATGAAGCACCGTGCCGGCATAAATACCTCGCGGCGACGGTTCCAGGTCACTGATGATTTGCATGGCCCTGAGCTTCGGTGCGCCCGTAACAGTGCCGGCGGGAAAGCACGACGCCAGAGCGTCGAAACGATCGAGCCCATTGCGCAGACGTGCGCGCAGGCTGCTGACCAGATGAAGCACATGCGAATACGATTCAACATTCATCAGATCGTCTACCTGCACCGATCCGTAATCAGCGACTCTTCCAAGATCGTTTCGGCCAAGATCAACTAGCATCATGTGCTCCGCGACTTCCTTCTCATCCCGGCGCATTTCAGAAGCTAACAACCAATCTTCGGCCTTGTTTGCCCCGCGGCGTCGTGTCCCTGCAATGGGGCGATAATCAAGGCGTGGTCCACGACAACGCACCAACATCTCGGGTGAGGCGCCGATAACTTTTTTATCGCCCATACGAAGGAAGTACATGTACGGCGATGGATTGATCACTCGAAGCGCCTCGTAGATGGATGCGGGTGCGGCAGCCACTTGCTTTGTGAAGCGCTGGGAGAGCACAGCCTGATAACAGTCACCGGCGGCTATGTATTCTTTCACGCTGAGTACGGCATCCTGAAAACCATCACGGCTCCAGTTGGACGAAAACGCGGCCCCTGTCCCATTCGGATCTTTCAGCTCGAAGACACCTGGAGCTTGTGCGGTCGCATCCTTCAACAACACTTCAATACGAGCAGTTTCTACCACTGCATCGTCGTAGAGTGTTTGAAGACGCTCGTTTGAGCCGGCAGCTTCTTCAGTAAACACGAGACAGGTGATCAGGATCTGATGATTTATCCGATCAAACGCAAGCACGGTTCGATAGAACATCAACAGACCATCGTCGGTTGATTGGTCTTCGACGTTCGACAGAGATGGCTCAAACCAATGTGCTGCAGAGTAGGCCAGGTAACCAACCATGCCGCCTGCGAACGGCGGCAAACCAGGACGGCGTGCCAGCTTGCGAGTGCTGAAGTAATCCCGAAGGAAATCCGGCAGGCCTACACTTATCGTCTCCTGCTCCTCTCCTCGTTGCACGACGGTGAGATTCCCACGCCCGCGCACAACCATCTCCGGCTTCGCGCCCAGGAAAGAGTATTGGGCAAACTGCTGAGTTCCTTCGACTGACTCGAGCAGGAATGAGTAAGCAGCAGCTCCAGTGATACGCGACAGCGCGCTGGTCGGCGTACGCGATTGCGCCGGCACGGTCCTGACCACAGGCACAACGTTGCCGCGTTGCGCCGCGCGCTCAAAATCCGCAAATGATGAAGGCTGGAGATCCATCTTAAGTAGGACAGGCGTTCCTGTCTGTCGAAGATTCGCAAAATGCCTGTTGGCTTACAAAGGCGCGGTTGCTGCGCATGACAGGCAGGAATGTCTGTCCAACAAAAAACCCGCTACCGGCAGTTACATGCTGGCAGCGGGTTCTCGAAACGGATTATGCGCGTTCTCTTACTCTCGCATTGTTTTCCTTTCGCGGATTACCGCCACCACCGGCAAAGTGGTGCCGCGCCAATACCAATGGCGGTAAGCGAAATGTGCGGAAGTTTGAAGAACGCTCGGATTCACAATAGTTACCCTTCGATGGAGTGTCCTTATATATGACCCGGGAGTAGCGTGTCAATCGAACCAGCGGTGATTTCGACGTAACCGGAGGTACGTTTGGTGAGACCGACAGTCAGGAATGCCTGTCCTACTGAGAGCGTCGCAAATCTGTCAGCGAGCCACCTTTTCCCCCGCGTCTTACCGCAACAATCTCCGCCATAATCGCCAGCGCCACCTCTTCCGGTGTTACCGCGCCGATGTCCAGTCCAATCGGCGCATGGACGTTTTTCAGTTGATCTTCAGTCGCCCCAGCCGCGCGCAGTCGCTCGAGGACAATGTTAGTCCGGCGCTTGCTGCCGATTAATCCCAGATAATCCACCTTGCAAGTTACGATGGCGCGCATGCACGTTTCATCTTCGCTGTGCCCACGCGTGACCACAGCCACAGAAACTCCGTGGCCATTGCCGATGGCCTTACTCACCGCATCAAACCAATTCTCAGCAGCCACTAAATCTATTCGCGGATCCGGAAAGCGTTCGCGTGTCACAAACTCGGCTCGATCGTCGATCAGCGTCGAGCTATAACCCAACAAGCTGGAAAGGTTTGCCAACGAAGCGCCCACGTGGCCAGCGCCGCAGATCACCAGGCGGGGCTCCGGTTGAATACGCTCAAATAAGACTTGTGCATCGGTCAACTCAGTTAGCGCTGGGGCCAATTCTTTCACCAGAAAAACCTGAGTATCTTGCTTTGAGTTTAGAAATGCGGTTGAGTGGAGAACAACGGCAGCGTCAAGGGCTCCATGGCCCAAGCTGCCGCTCGTATTTCCGGACGCTTCGATTAGAAGCTTGGCGCCGACATTCGAGGGCGCTTCAATTAGCGTGGCAAGCGCAGCGGTGCCGCCTGCTGCCAGTAATCGTTCGACTGATTCTGCAATGGAAAGAGATGATTCGGCGGGAGACATGAACGCGCTACTTTGTAGGCGAGGGCTTTGCCAGCCCTATTGCCGCCGCCGCTCGGCGCAAAAGCCATAGAGGGCCCACCAACAGGTAAACCGGGTTCTTGAAAAACGCCGGCTGATTGCCCTCGATGGCGTGGCCGACAAACTGAAGTATCCAACCGACTATGAAAAGTCCCAGCGCCCAGCGCCAGTTAAAGAAGAAGAGTGGCAGCGAAACGACAATCATGGGGATGCCGATGCTGTGCGTCAGCTTATTGAGAGGATGCTTGTGCTTGGCTTTGTAGTTTTCGACAAAGGATTCAGACATAAGCGCCTCCGGACGGGTGACCGTACACCGCCGACCATAGACCGTTCTGGAATTCATACGGTCGTCGGTCGTCGGTCTCCGGTCGGTTCTATCACATCAATAAAAATATCCATCGTGCCCCCGCACACCATTCCTTCTTCACTAGCTTCTTCGGCTGTCAATGAAAAGTGATGGAGTGCGGATTGGTTCGCTCTCAAAGCTGCTCGTGCTTCCGCCCAAACTTCAGCTTCGATACAACCTCCGCCGACAGTGCCCTTCGCGTCGCCGCTTTGAAAAAAAACCATCTTGGCCCCGCGCTGCTGTGGGGTCGAGCCCCGAGTCCGTGTGACCGTGGCAACAGCCAGCCGCTCGCCTCGAGCACCCGCTTG
>DASQKG010000202.1:0-20474 GCA_035630655.1 Pyrinomonadaceae bacterium | reverse complement strand
GTGATTGGGTTCTCGCGTAATCCCTTTGGTTTGTTTATTACGCAGATTGATGCGTCGAACGGCAATGTGCTGGCTCGCGAAAACAAGGTGCTTTCGCAGAACCCGCTGCCTTACACGGCAGACATCTACCCGAATCACCCTGAACTGGCGAACCCGGACACAGGCGAGCTCAAGCTTGAAGGCGGCGAGCCAGCCGGCTTACTGCGTGTTCAACTTCGAAACTACAACGAAGGTATGAATGCGACCGGTGTCGGTGGACTACTGACTGGCCCACACGCCTTGGTGAAGAACGTACTGGCAACTCAGCAACCCTTTCCTCAGGCAGCACTCGGCACGTGGCATTTTCGGCAGAACAACGCTCCGCTCGAAGCCCAGCCAAACGAGGCGGACGACCTGGCCGAGCCGGCCGAACATATCGACGACGTCAACATCTTCTTTTTCATTAACTATCTCGTCGAATATCTGCTCGACATCCATCGCCGCGCAGACACCGTGCACAATCGCCTGGGCCAGGGCGATTTTCCCGACAACTTCCCCAACAGCGACAAGCCGCTGGTGGGTCTTCCCCATTTCCCGAGTGATGGCGGCGCAGCCCTCGGGGGTCCTCTCGATACATCGAGCCCGGACGCTGCCCTGCGATCGATGCTGGGACTCGACAACGCTTTCTCAGTTTCGGCGAGTGAAACTATTGACACTCCCGCCGGCCCACAGACCGTCGTCGTAAACCCAACTGTCTACGGGCATGGATATCTCTTCAACGACCTCGGCAAAGATGGCGCGGTTGTTTACCATGAAGGTACACATTCAATCTCGTCGCCCATAGCCGGTCTCGAAGGAACCGAAGGCGGGGCGCTCAATGAAGCGCAGGCCGACCTCTGGGCTTACACGATCACCAACGCGGAAGCTATCGGAGAGTATGTGGTGCAGGGCTCGAGAGCGCGCCAGGCGGTGCGAGAGGGTCGGCTGTTTGCCAACGACACTGGTGGAGACCCGGATCGTCTGGCCTGGATTCGTTCCGCACACAGCACGCTGAAGTATTCAGAACTCGGCACGCGCGGTGGCAATGCTTTTGAGGTCCATCGAGATGGTGAAGTCTACGTTTCAACGATGTGGGACCTTCGCCATCTGATGATTGCGGCTGAACCACAAATGCGGTTTCTACGCCCTGCTTTTATTAACGGCACACCGAGTCGCGAAATCTCGCAGGGACAGGAAATCTGGGAGCGCCTGCACCTCGGCTCGATTTACCTGCTTGGTCTAACTGCACCAGACACGTTTATCAAGTTTCGCGATGCCGTGATCGAAACCGACCGTATTCTCTATTCGACCGATCCTTCAAACCTCGACGCGCCCGGCCAGCACGAAGCATTGATTTGGCAGGTGTTTGCTTCTCACGAGATGGGCATCAATGCCGACGCTGTTATCGGCGGCCGACAAACGATTTCAACTCGAGTGCCGCAATTCGCCGTAGATCAGGGACACACGAGCGCGCCGCAGGGCGTAACTGTCGAGCCGGCTTCCTCGAAGACGTTGCGCGTTTCATGGCAGCCGACAGCGGGCGCCTTTGCGTATGAGGTGTTCAAACGCAAATCAGGCACGGCAGGTCAACGTCAGTTTGCCGGAGTGCCTGAGCACCCTTATTTCGATGGGGATGGCTCAACGACCGGCTGGAGTCACGTGACTTACGTAACCGGCGCGACGACTTACGAAGACGAAGGCGCAATTGCAGAGTTCTTTGGCCCAGCGGGTCTGAAGTCGGCCTCCGACGCGGCCGGGTTCAACGAACTACTGGGAACCGAGTATGCCGTCCGCGCATTGTCCCTGAACCCAAATCGCCAGGTTGGGCTCTCCGACCTGAGTGCCGGGACGACGGTCAACTCAAACATTCAGGATGTCACCTCAGTTATCAAGGCCAGCATCTCGAATCCGACCATCGGCGGCGGCGTGTTCGAGTTTGACCAGACACTCCGAAACGATGGCGTTTCATCAGTAGATGGCATCGCTTACTCGCCGATCAATTTCAAGATCATCAGCATCTCTGATCCGACCGTGAAGGTTATCAATGCGGACAACGGCGGCGACGGCCAGTCGAATCCCGCATCTTTCATCTACAACCAAACGCTCGCGAGCGGCGCAACTTCGAGTGCGCGCCATTTGAAGTTCAGCAATCCGAATTCGCGCATGTTCACTGTGAGCGCCGTGATTACGGCGCGGGTCCGGACCACCGCGGTTGCGGCAAATGGCAGTCAGCCTGGCGACGGCACCGGACTGTCGTCTTCCGCTCAGCGGTCTACGAGCACTGATGTACTCACGGGAATCATAGCTGTGGGATCCGGCGGCCTGGCTTTGGTAAATGGTGTCGATTACCTCGATATTCCTTTTGTTGCCAAAGCGAATTCTTTTGGCGTCGATGGAGCTATGGAAGTCTCACCGGTTGCGACTAATACATTGCCGGATCTCGACCTGGAGCTGCGCGACGCGCAAGGAAACGTACTCTCGTCATCGGCTAACTTTGGTCCTCGGGAATGGGTCAGCGGCATGATTACGCCGGGCGAGACTTACGTCTATCGCGTGATTGGCTTCGTGAACGCGCCGACGCAGGTAACCATCACCAGCAAACAATATTTCCCGGCCGGCATGGGGCCAGAAGACGGGGGTGGCGGCGGCGCAAGTACTCCGCTGTTGCCGACGGTCCAGGGTTCAACTGCACTCAGAGTTTTGCAATTCACAGTTAACCCGCTAACAAAGACAGTAAGCATTAAGCTGTAAACAACTATGGGCCAGGCAGACACGTTCTGCCTGGCCCAAGTTTTTGAATGTAGTTACTACCGCCGGTACTGAGACACAAATGAAGATGCCGTGTTTGAAACCAAAAGCCACAACCTAAAGGTTGAACTCTGAACTACAAGCCTGAAGTTCAGAGTTCAAGCTTTAGCTTGCGTCCTTCGAATCGTGGAGAAGCACTTACAGGCTGAACTCTAAACCCCAGTTAGGTACCGATCAGCAGAAGGAGACCGAAATGTTTAGGAAGCAAACATACGCGCACCTGGTTACAGCCATCGTACGATTCCGACTCTCACTGATCCTGGCTAGTTGTCTCATCGCCAGCGTTGCCGCGATGTTGCTGCCGAGCACGTCCGCGCGTGTGTCAGGACCTACAGCATGGCTGGCTGCGGAAAGCGCTTGTGTCGCCCCCGGTATCACGGTCGTCACCGATCCGACCGGCGACACCGGCACCGGAAGTTTAGGCACTGCGCCCGGCACGCCGGCGCAGGACATTACCGACGTCTCCTTTGCCGAACCGGCACAGCCCGACGGCGTGTCGCGCATAGTCGTTACCATTCGCGTAGCTGACCTGACGACGTCGCCACCAAGCGGCATGTGGCGCGCGTTTTTCACCTACGCCGCGACGACATATTTTATCGGCGCCTTCAACGATCCCGTGCTGGGAATGCAATACAACTATGGGACCTCCGGCACGCTCACCACTACCCTCGGCCCAGCTGATAGTGGTTCCGTGAACACCGTTAACAGGACAATCACGATTGCCCTTGAGACCGCCAAGGTCGGTGGACCAGCATCCGGCGCCACTCTTACAGGAATCTACGGACGGACACAGACACTTGTCGGCAGTCAGGGTACAGGCGCGACGCCGACGCATGACATCGCTCCCAGCTCAGCACCCGCTGCGGGTACTGGAAACTACACCCTCGCAGGCAACTGCACAGGTGGTGGTGGCGGAACTCCTACGCCAACCCCAACTCCAGCACAGGAAAATGCATGCGTAGCTCCTGGCCTGACGGTGCAGAGTGATGCGACTGGCGATCAGACCGGCGCGCCTAACGCAAATCAACAATTGGATATTCAGTGGGTGCGTATTGCGGAACCGTTCGTCAGCGTGTCGGAACACGCGATCACCTTCACCATGAAGGTGGCGAATCTGAGTGGGACCCTACAGCCGAATTCGACCTGGCAAATTGACTTCAATGCGCCGGATACCTCGGGCACCTCGCGTCAGTTGTTCGTGACGATGAACACGTCGGACATTCCGGTGGCTACTTCGTTTGGTTACGGCTGGCATGATCCTGTCAACAACATCGATCTCGGACAGTGCTTCGCGAGTAGCTGCCCAGAGGTAACCGGTAGTTTCAACGCTGACGGCACCATAACAATAAAACTGGACACGGACGGCGCGCTGGCCTTCAGCGACATAGACGGCGCGGCAGTTTTCAGCGCAGATCTTTCCGCGGCAGGCACAAACCTTAGCGCTATCGGCGCAAATACAGTAATCCTAATCGGGGCAGTGGGCACGGGCACCAGCGTAAGTGCCGATTCAACGGCCGGCGCCGGCAGCTACACTCTGCGAGGCAACGCTGCCTGTCAGGGAGGCGGCGCCACACCTACACCAACTCCGACCCCAACACCGACACCCACTTCATCCCCATCTGCAACCCCAACTCCGACGCCGGACAGTTGCTCCGCTGCGGCATTCTCGATTCACAAGTCGCCTGCCGGCATAGCCGACGATTGGGGCGAGCCGTCAATCGGTGTAAATCTAAAGACGGAAAAGGTATTCAATGGAATTCCAAACGGTGGGACTGTGATGGGATATGGGGGCATCAACGTTCCATACGCATATGCCATTACCTTCGATGATTCGGTTCCGAGCGCGCCCGTGGCGACATGGGATAGCAAGACGTTATCGGTAGCGTCACTATTCAGACCGCTTGGCGATCCGATCTTATTCACCGATCAGCAAACAGGCCGCACGTTCGTTTCGCAGCTCCTGGGTGGCACGAAGCAGAGCACGATGGAATACACGGACAATGATGGCGTTAGCTTCAGCCCCAGCATGGGCTCGGGGATAAACTCCGGTGTTGATCACCAAACTCTTGGCGGTGGTCCATTAGCGGGGGTGCTTAAAGGCAACCCTGCGTTCCCAGCCTACAAGAACGGTGTTTGGTATTGCGCACAGGATGTTGCTGACGCCAATTGCGCTCTCAGTCTCGACGGCGGGCGCACGTTTGGTCCATCGGTGCCAATCTTCAGCGTAGCCGATTGCGCTGGTTTGCATGGTCACCTCAAGGTCGCGCCTGACGGCACAGCCTATGTGCCCGACAAAGGATGTGGCGGAGATTTACCTTTACACACGAACAGCAAGCAGGCCGTCATTGCTACCGAAAACAACGGACTCACATGGGAAATACGTAAAGTGACCACCTCAACCGGAAACGGGATTGCAGGCAAGAGCGACCCGTCGGTGGGAATCGCGACTGATGGCACCCTCTATTTTGGTTACGAAGCGAACAGCGGCCAGCCGCGCATCGCCGTCTCCAAAGACAAAGGACTAACGTGGATTAATGACCGCGATGTTGGCGCAGCTCTGGGAATTAAGAATACGGCGTTTCCGGCCGTTGTGGCAGGCGATCCCGACCGAGCTGCATTCGCCTTCTTTGGCACTACGACCGGCGGGACCAATTACGATGTGCCTGGCTTCACGGGAGTTTGGTACCTGTACATTGCAACCACCTACGATGGCGGCCTGACATGGACCACCGTGAACGCAACTCCAGGCGATCCAATTCAACGTGGCCCAATTTGCGGCACCGCAAACCCGGAATGCCGCAACCTTCTGGACTTCTTTGACGCCACCATCGATAAGCGCGGCCGCGTACTGGTTGCTTACGACGACGGCTGCATTAGCCAGGGGTGTATTCAGGGAACATCACCTAATGACTTTACGAGGAAAGGTGCAATCGCTCGACAGGTGAGCGGCAAACGGATGTATGCCGCGGCAGATTCATGCACCGGAGATCCAACTCCGACGCCCACGCCGACACCGACGCCCGTTCCATCACCAACTCCGACGCCGTCAGGAACGCCCGCTAATGGAGCAGTGTCGTTTCAGGGAACATACGATCCGAACATCTACGCGTGCAGTACACCAAGGCACCATTTCGTTGTTAGTCCAGGTAATTCTCGAATTGTCGTTCAGGTTAACGCCGGCGTGCCGACTAACGATCTTAGCGTGACGCTGTTGCAGGGATCTGATCCCAATCCGGAGTTCATTAAAACAGAGGACACCAGCACGTGTTGCGAGGTTTTGACCTACACACCCGAGGGAGGTGTTCCGGCCGGAGAGTATCAACTCCAGATCTGCCAGACACCCAATACACAGGGCGTGCCTCAGAACCCGCCGTTTACCTACAGCGGTACTTTCCTGGCGGATAACAGTGTGCTGACTGGAGGATCGCCAACTCCGACGCCGACACCAAATCCGTCGCCAACTCCGACACCAACACCAACACCAACACCAACACCAACACCAACACCGACGCCAACGCCGACACCAACTCCATCGCCGGAACTAGCTCCGATTACATTCGCGAGCAACACGATGGCCGACTTCTCCGCCACCAGCGGTGAGCCAATCATCAAGGTGGACAACCAGGATCGCATCTTCGTCACTACGCCGTTTGGCTTAAGTACGACGATCAGCATGCTGTGGCGTTCGGACGACGGTGGGCGCAGTTACCTGCCGCTTGGACCACCAATACTGCGCGATGCTGTGTTGGCTCCTGGGGGCGGCGATTCGGACGTCGACTTCGACGCCATGAACCGCGTTTACTTCATTGACCTGTGGGCGGGATGCGTCACGGTTGCTGTCTCGGAAGATGGCGGCAACACCTTCCCGTCAGACCGCACCAGCTCCGTTTCCTGCATCAGCGGTGAGACTGTCGGCGCGGTTGATGACCGTCAATGGATCGGAGCATACGGCGACGGCAAGGCCTACATGACCTGGCGCAGGTTCACGGGTCTCTCGCCGCTTCCGTTCTATATGTTCAGAACGCGAGACGCAGGTCGGACCTGGGATGAAGGCCGCGTGCTCGGCAATGTCAGCCAGTCTGGTCCATTCAGGGTTGATAAGACCAAACGGCGGGTGAGCGTCGCAGGCCACGAACGCGACGCCATTCTCTCTTATCAGATTTACTACAACGGAAACGATATACGGATGTTCCGCATCACGGACCTCGATGACGGCACAGATCCAATCGTGGAAGACTTCCGCATCTACAACGGCGGCAGTGAAGACATTAGCAACGTCTTCCCAGTATTAAATGTCGACCGCGCCGGTAATCTTTACGCCGCCTGGTCGCAAACACAATCAACACCGGGCACGAGCCAGACGATCTACATGGCCACCTCTACCGACAAGGGGCAGACATGGTCGCCGCGCAAACGCGTCAGCACCTTCACCGGCACGAACATCATGCCGTGGATCGTTGCCGGCGATCCCGGTCGCGCAGCAATCGCCTGGTATAGAAGTCCGGTCGCGGCAAACCCGAATAGCGTTAGCAGCGAGTGGATGATTTACATGGCCCAAACGCTGAACGCGTTTGACGCTGCACCAAGCTTCCAGACCGTGCCGGTCAGCCAGAACATTGTTCATCGTGGCGAAATCTGCACGGATGGAACGCTCTGCGACGCGCAAGGGCGCGACCGGAGCTTCCTCGAGTACCCATCTATCGATATGGACTCGAAAGGCGCGGCGGTCATTACCTATAACGACAATACGAACCAGGCCGAAGGCGCATATGTAATGACAGCGAAGCAGGCTACCGGGCCAAGCCTGTTGGCCTCGGTCGGATTGCTGGGCCGCGGCTCCGGCACAGTTGCCATTACTGCGCCGGCGGTTAACACGACCGTGAGGACCGACACCCTCGCCATCGAGGGCACCCATACCCTACCAACGAAGAACTTCGACCGCGACGAAATCGGCGACGCACACTTCCGCTCGACCGGCGCCAATATGCCGGGAGCAGATCTTCGCTCCGTCTCGCTGCGGGAAGAGGGCGACTCGCTGGTGATGACGATGCAGGTTGCAGATTTGACACCGGCAGCAAGGTCGGCCGCGGCAGCTTCGGTCGCCAACGGCGACGGCGTGCTCTACCTGACACAGTGGGATTATGCCGACACGATCTATTGGCTCGGCGCTGAGGTTCGCTCGACGGGCACAAGCTTCTATATTGGGACGCTGGGAATGATCCGCTCGGCGACGTCGAAGAAATTCATCACCTACAATCCTGACCTTGTTAAGTCGCAGCAGGTCCAGGGACAGATGACCGCGGCCGCTCCGGGAGTAATAACTATTCGCATTCCGAAGAACCAGGTGGGCAGCCCGCCGGTAGGAGCCGAGTTCCATTCGGTTACCGGTTACGCGCTTTCCGAGCGTGGACCACTTGTTCCGGTCGGAACAGACCTTCCCGACGGCCCATTCCCGGCGCCGAAGACCAGCGGTGTCACGCCTGATCCGACATCGCTGCCCGTGCAGCTCGACGCTGCCGGCGCGTTCACGTACACGGTCGGTGCGAGTGCTGGAGCGACCAACGGGATCGTCGAGGTTTCGCTCGACGACCCGGCGTTCAGCGCTCCGCGAATCGCATCTTTGTCGAGCGATCTCGGCGTGGCAAGTTGGCGTTTGGCGCTCGGGGCTGCGGACCTGACCGCAGGAACGCACACGGTTTACGCGCGGCAGCGTATCAACGGGCGCGATCCGTCCCCAGTCGTTTCGCGGGCGTTCACCGTAGCTTCCACGATCGAGCAATCCGTGACGCCGTTGGTGAGTTTCGCAACGGCCAACGCTCGTTCGAGCGGTGGTGTCAGCTCTTACGACCTGGCTATGAAGAACATATCCACCCAATCTATCTTCTCTCCAATTCGTCTGGAACTGGCGAGTATTAGTTCGGCGAGTGGAAACGTAAGGGTCGCAAACGCAGACAACGCCTTGACCGGAGTCGGGGCAACTTGGGACTACAGCACTCGCCTGGGAACTGATAATGCGTTAACAGCAAACGAAGTCTCCGGCGCTCGCAATCTCAAGTTCACCAACCCGAACAACGAGCCGTTCACCGTGACCTTCAACGTAATTGGAAACCTGCCCCGCGGCAGCTCCAGCTCGCTGACGGCCGGCGACTCAAGCTCAATGACAGCCGGCTCCACTTCAACCGCCTCTAGTGCGACGGATGGCTCCACTTCAACTACTGGCGACTCATCAAGCGCCGGAGGTAAATCATCCGGCACATTCGCGAACGTTACCGGCGGCGTCATGACCAGCCTTTACAAGTTGGTCTACAACCCGCTTCTCAACACGGTAACGATTGAGTTGCTTACGCCGTGAGGAACAAAGCAACAACGGTATGCTGAGTAGGACAGACATTCCTATTTGTCTTACTCGGCATACCAGACAGTCATCATCTATCTCATTCTTTGCTGCTTCGTTCGGCGGGGCTGCGACCTTCGCGGCCCCGGTTTTTCTTGTCCACATTTCCACACTCGAACTACTAAACCCGAAAACCTACAACTCGCAATAATGTAGCCCACAGCCAGCATTGACTTACTTTTCTAGTCACGGCATACTTTCGTCCAATAGTTGGATAAGGAGACCAAAGTGGAAACCACGGCAACGTCAAAAGGGCAAATTGTGATTCCTTCCTCAATCAGGCGGAAGTTTGGAATAAAGGAAGGAACCCGGATTGAAATCGAAGTAGATGAGAGTGCGCAGGAGATTATTCTTAAGCCGATCACGCGAGAGTATGTTCACAGTCTGCGCGGGAAATTCAAGGGCAAAGGCTTGTTGAAGGCTCTGATGGCTGAAAAAGAAAAGGAAAGGGAATTCTAAATGGCCCGCAAACCGCGAGCAATTGTCCTGGACTCATGGGCGGTGATGGCCTACCTGGAAGACGAGGCCACTGCCGAGAAAGTTGCTGACATCATTGCCGACGCACATGAAGAGAAAATTCCTCTCTTGATGACCGTCGTGAATGCGGGTGAGGTTTGGTACATCCTCGCCCGTGAAGCTTCCGTTGCGGAAGCCGACGCTAGCGTTCGTCAATTGCGCCAACTCGGAATCGCGTTCGTTAACGCCGACTGGGATCTAGCGCACGATGCTGGCGGCTTCAAGGCGAAGCACAAAATGTCATTTGCCGATTGCTTCGCTGCCGCACTGGCCAAGCAAAGAAAGGCACACTTGGTGACGGGTGATCAAGAATTCAAGCAGGTGGAACAAGAGGTAACGATCGAGTTCCTTTCATAAAATAAGTCGGGGGCCGACGATCTAAGGAGTAAACGGTATGACGATCGAAAGAGTTGGAAACATCTTCTTTGACGACCAAGGGACACTAATGGCCTCCACTCGGTGGATCTCCACCCATGATGAGGGCATTGCGGAGTGGCTGAAGAACTCGAGGCGGGCGTATCAAGTGGATCGCTCGAATGTCGCTGAGTCTGACAGAGTCTGCGTCCTTCTTTTTAGGGATGCTGACGCGAGCGGCGCGGCGAGAATTGGTGTCTTGGATGTCGGCGGAGCGACGCTCGAAGATATCGAAACCTGGAGTAAGTGGAACGATCCGCGAGCTTCCTCTCGGGGCTCTGATTTGCTTGAAGAAGAAACCCAGGGAAACGGCGGCAAGGCTTATATGTTCAGTCTGTTTACTGGATCATCGCGGATCATTGGTGTCGCAGATCGTACGAGAAACTGCAAAGGGCTTGAAGGTCCTGCGAAGACGGTCGAAAGAGGACACCCTGGGTTCATGCCGTCGATAGCTGAAGGCCGAGAAGTCCATGATGTCGATTTCAGAAGCGAGCTTCAACGAGCTTTGAGCTGCTATGGACTCGAATTCCATGATCTTGCAGCGGCGTTTATTAAAGTGATCGAGAAGAGGGAAAGCTTTACCTTAGTAGAGGGCGAGAATCCTGTTGACTTTTACCGCGGACGAATTGATGTTCAAACTCTCATTCAGAGGGTACTGCGACACGATCAGTCCACGCTTGCTATCCAGCAAATGAACATCTATGCGATTCATAATGGCATTACTCTGAATGACGGCAAACCTCTCGAACTCGAGCGGATCCGCCCGTATCCCGGTCTTGAGGGACCATTCATCCATGAGATACCCGAGGAGCTTCTTGATGAGGATGGAGTCACCCAAGCGACGACGCAAGGAGGAACGAAAGAACGCGTGCGGAGCCCGCGAAGCCGGCGACAGCGAATCGCATGGCAACGTCTTCAGCCGGCTAGGCCGGCTAGTGGAAATCGAGGAACGTGTTAACCCCGGTTCCGCTGCGCTTCGCCCTGGGCTTTATGCTTCCGCATGCTTCGACGCTGGGCGTTCGGTTCGCAGGAACTTAAGCAGCGGACAGCAAGTAAAAGGCAGAGAGGAAATACAGACCGCCCTCCCTAAACAGTCAGGCCCCTGCCTCACCAGAAGACAGCCGACAGGAATCAGCAAATGCTCACCTTCCCGTAAACGGGGCTACTCCACAAACTCAAAATGGCTTCCAGTCGCTGACTAAAGTTGTGCTGTCAGGACCGCCGCACACTCTGATTCACGGCTATTCGGATTCGTGGTTTTCGTATAGCCGCATCCTTCCGTTGATAGACAAGAAGTATCACGTCTACGTGCCCGGACAGACGTGGCCATGGTGACTCTGATCGGCCGTTGGGTGGATATACATTTCCTGATTTCGCGGCTGACGTACTCGCGTTTATGGATGCGAAGGGTTTGAAGCAGGCAACGATTGTCGGTCATTCAATGGGCCAGTAGGCTACGTTACACTCTTATCACCGGCTACTATCTGACAACCCTTAAGACTGGACCTACCCTAAACGCAACTGTGCGAAGACTAAGCGCTTCTCTTTGCCCCAACGGGGCTACGTCTTATAGCCCAGGGTTGCCGCGCTTTGGCGGCTACCCTGGGAAGGGAAGAGGATTGAATCCTCAACCGCAACGCGGTTGTGTCTGCTTTGTTGATTCTGGGATGGAGCCGTCGCAACCGCTTTGCGGTTGAGATTTCAACCTTCACCTATCCCAAGGTAGCCGCCAAAGCGCGGCAACCCTGGGCTTTACATACGTTGCCCCTTTGGGGCACAGCAGAAAGGCTGCATCCTCGCGGAGCTGCCGGGTGCCGGTTAGAAGGTGACGACTTAAGGTGATATTGCCGCCAGAGGAGCGACGCAATTTAGATTGCGGGTGGTCGATACAGAACCGAGCGCGGTAGCGCCGGATGCTGGGGACGACTTTGGGAGTCTTCATCCGTTCCTTTGATTCGAAAGTAACCTGTAGTATCCGGCGCTACCGCGCTCGGTTCTGTAAGCGGCGTCGCTTTCGCTTTAGCCTCTCTGGCTCCAGCGGAGCCGAATGTTTATAGAAACGGGTGATAAAAACGACCCGCGCTCCGGCGGAGCGCAATGTTTCGGGCGATGGTAGTTGCGTTTCGCTCCGCTGGAGCGAGCAGGAATCTATTGAAGGTCGTGTTCTATAAACATTACGTCCCTACGGGACGCGGAAACATTGCGTTAAGGTCGGAGGCCACTGCGGGTGAGGAGATCCTGGAAGCGTTTATCGGAACGGAGACGCGCAAACACCGGGTCGACCTTCAAATTCATCAACCACACATCGCGCTCTTCGTAAGCCCGCTCTTACGCGATACCACGCCCTGACGAGCGTCGCTATTTACTCCGGGCCTGCGTGACTGACTAGGCGCTAGGGCAACGCTGTGAAGCCGGTTAGTGGGTTGCCATAAAACGCGTCCTTCCAGGCGGCACGGTCCCATTGGCCGTCCTGGTCACCGATGATTTGCACCGGAAAGATGACGCGGTCGCTGCCGAGTTTGTTGGACGTCGCGATGCCGTTGTCGAACTTGCCATCTGGACTAACTGTGAATTTTATCGACCTCGCCAGACGACCGTTCCAGAGTAGCTTGAACTCGTATTCGCCTGGATTGGCTGCCAGCAAATGAAGTGGGCCAAACATGCCGGGCGCATCGCCGGTCTTGTCGCGGCCTTTGATGTTGGGGAATTTGCATGTAACGCGGGACCACTTCGCCTTTTGCGGTAACGCATCTTCAACATAATGCGTCGTGTTGTTATCCACTTCTGAGTCGCAGCTCGCCCGTCCGACCTCTGTGCCTTCGTAGAATTTCTTTCCCACTTCCTTGCCCTGGTAAAAGAGATGCGGCTCCATCTTCACCGGCTCACCGCGTACCCAGAAAGCAACGTTGAAGTCCGGAATGTCCCAACCCTTGAGATCATTCGCCGTGAGATACACGTAACCGATCGGCAGGTTCCAGTCGTGGTCCACGAAGTAGACAAACTTGTTCACGGCCTTTGGTCCAACTTCATTTGAACGCGCCTTGGAAACTTTCATCTTGCCGGTGAAGAGTGTGGCATTAGTGCCCTGCAACTCGTTCCGCAACTTGATTGCGAAATTCACGGGACCCGTGTAGGTCGAACTCTTGTCTTCGGGAATGTCGCGCCCGCCACACTTCGTCCTCCACCAGTAACCCGGCTGCGTAGTCTCAGTTGAACAGTCAAACGTCACCCACGCGCCTGTGGGCAGAGTAAATTCCGCGTAGAGCCGGCTGCCGCTCTCGATTGGTCCATTGACGCGGAATTCCATCGACGGCACCCAGCTCCAAACGTCGTAGTTACCTTTGTAGACGTTGAAAGTGAATGCGGTAATTTGAACTGAGTCTTTGGCGATGGTGGGCTGCGTTTGAGCAGCAGCATAGGTTGATAGCAGCAGGATGATGAAGATCAGAGATGCGGTTGTCTTTTTCAAGGCGCCGTATTCCCCCTCGATTCGTAGATTTGGAAGGTGAGTAGTTTACACCGAGGCATCGAGGGGCATTAAGAGTTTTTCTGATTGGATCATTTGTCGCAGGGGCTTGCTGTTTGAAAGAGGGTATTAGCAAACTTGGGACGGGGACAGACGCACGCCTTGAAGTTAAGCTACGTGATAAAACCAAGCTCATAGGTAGGTGACCTGTGATGGGAGCAAGAGCAGGGGCAGCTTGCCCCCGCTCTTTCTCGCGCTACCACGCTCTTACCGACACCCGTCACTCGATACCCGGCACCCGTTGGTTACGGCGTGGTCTTCGCTGGAGTAGTCCCATCCTTCTGGGCCTTCAGCTTCGCAGCGGCGCGCTCGTAGTTCGTCTGAAACAGCGCCGCGTTGGGTTGGTTCCTCTGCTTTGCTACCTCGGCCGCCTTCTCATACATCGGGACTGCTAAGTCGAGTTTGCCGGCACGCTCGTATGCCTCACCGAGGCTGTCGTACGGATTCGCCGATTCAGGATACCGCTCGACCTGTGCCTTCAATACGGCAATCGCCTGGTCAATCTGATCTGCAAACAAGTGTTGGTAACCAATCTGGTTGACGACTTGTTCCGGCACCGTCAGCGTGTAATGAAATTTCTTTGAAAGCTTCGCGTAGTGCTCGTCCGCTTCCTTCAGACCGCCGGCGAAGGCGCCTGAGTTCGGATCACGTGGTATCTGCCAACCGTTGAAAATCTTGCGCAGCGCGAAGTAATGAGTGCGCAGCACTACCGTGCCGTGGTCCTCGTCAGGCATTTCCGCCGCTTCCCACTCGAAGCCCGCCAGTTGGTTTTTGGTCAGTATCTGTTTCATCTGATGGAAGGCGTCTTCGAGCTCACCAGGTTCATTGGCAATCGTCATGAAGAAAGTCGCATTCAGCTCCTTTCGATTCTTGAAGAAATCTTCCGCGCGCTTGATGGCAACCTGATTGTCCCAATTCAGACCCGGACTTGCTGCAATGTACGACTGAAACAAGTCAGGCTTCGTCAACATTACATGGACCGCAAACAGCCCACCCAACGAATGGCCGGCCAGGATGCGATATGGAGTGACGCGATAACGCTTACCGATCTCCGGAATCAATTCGGTCTCAATGAACTTAAGGAAGTTGTCCGCGCCGCCGGCAGTGGGGAAATCAGGCGCTCCAGTAGCACCGGTGAATTTGGGTCGCGTAGGACTAAGATCGCGTGTGCGATCCGTGTTGGGAATACCAACAACGATCGCTTCCGACATCCGCCCGTTTCGCGCCAGAAATTCAACCGAGCCCGCGGTGTGTGTCATGTGCGCGTCGCCGTCGGTCATATACAGAACCGGATAACTGAGCTTGTTCGCGTCATACCCGTTTGGTGTCCGCACCAGAATTCGCCGATCCTCACCCAGCACGGTCGACTTGATCGTGAAGGTTGTGAACGACGGTCCCTGCTGCGGAGCCGGTGCAGGCTGCGCTGCCCCAGAGCCGGAGCAGACCGCAAGGAAAGCTGTTAAGGCTGCCACTTGAACCAGACGCGGCGAGGTTCGGTGGAGAAGGGAAAGTACAACTCTCATTTCTAATACTCCTGTGTTAGCGCTGGATTGACAAATAATGGGAAGACTTGATTTCGTGTTTCCTCTTTCTATCATCAAAACGAAATAAAATGAAGCTCTGTGTCGTCCGCGGTTTTAGCCTCCAAGATTATGGAAAAAATTTCAATTTCTCGTTGCACTACATGAGGTCAGTCCCAGGTGCGATGACGCAACCGCGTTGCGGTTGAGAATATAGGTTTGCCGTTCCCAGGGTAGCCGCCAAAGCGCGGCAACCCTGGGCTGTAAGACGTAGCCCCTTTGGGGCAAAGAAGTCCGACGTTTGCTGACTGCTGTTTGCTGACTGCTGTTCGCTGACTGCTGTTTGCTGACTGCTGTTTGCTGATTGCTTTTGCTCAGTTCCACCCTTTGATTTTTGGCCACAGCGAACTGAGTGGTTGGTTAAGGTTGCGACAGAGGAAGATATCGAAATGTTCGTCGCGTCGTGAGTAGGGATGGAAGGTGCGGCCGACCGGTTCTACGGTTTGAAAATGTTCCCGGTCGCCGTCGCCATCGCTGCCGAGAACGATCACGATCGCGCCGGTGTAGTTGCGCGGTCCCCAGAGCCAATAGCTCTGGTGATTGCTGATTGCTTTGGGCAGGCCATATTTTGGACCAAAGAAATCTATCGCGCCGGCCTGGCCGTAACTGTTGGCGAAGATCGCGGTCTGCGCACGCTCCTCAGGCGTGAGCTTGTGATAGACCTCGGCGACCGCGCGCGTCATCTCTTCCCAGCCAAACTCGTCTGCGAAGTGTTGCGGCAGCGGGCCAGTGTTTTGGTTCTCTGTTTTCGGCGGTTCGAAGCCCAGGGCAGATTGGTAAGCGAGGTAGGTTTCCGGGGAGAGGATTGGGAGAGAGAAGGGTGCGAGCGCCGCGGCGGTTGCGACGATCAGAGTGATGTATGACGCCCGAAAAGCGGAGGGGAAGGGGAGGCGCAGCGAAGACCGCGGGGGCATGCCCTCCTTCCCGACCTCTAACTGTTCCGAGACGACCCCTCGACTTTGGGCCGTCAGTCGTTCGAGGGCGATGGCGCCGGCGGCGAAGAGGATTGGGTAGGCTGGCGCGAGGTAATAGTTTTTCCCCTTCATGACGATGAAGCTAGTCAGCATCACGAGATAGGACCAACCAAAGATCCGGTAGCGTCGACCCTCCCGACCAAGGAAGAACCAGACAAGACCGCCGACCCAGAGAGGAAAGAGTAGCGGGTTAATGATCATCGCCTGATCGGCGATGAAGGCGATTGGACCGCGCGCAACGTCGCGGCCACTCTCGCGAATGTTGCGCATCAACTCCAGAAACGGGAAGTCGTGTTTCACCAGCCAGAGCAGATTGGGCAGAAAGATTAAAAAGGCTGCCAACGCGCCGAGCCAGATCCACTTACTTTTAAGAAACCGGCGATGCTCCGTTAGTAGCAATCCAACGACAATACTGAAGGCAAAAAAGACGATTGAATACTTTGTCTCAAGTCCTACGCCAATGAGTACTCCAAACCACAACCAGTATTTCGCGTTACGAGAGTTAACAGCCCGCACTACACACCACACCGCCCCCATCCAGATGAGGGGTTCAAATGCATTCATGGTCAGCCAGTGATGGAAAACCAAATAGATTGGAACCGCGATGACGGCGAGAGCTGCGAGCGCTTGTGCAAAACGGCCACCGCCCATCTCGCGAGCTGTTTTTCCGGTTAGCCAGACCAAAGCTGCGCCTGCAATTGCCGGCAGCAGCCGGAGTCCGAGAAGCGATTCACCAAAGAGGCGGCGAGCGAGGAATGCAACCACGGCGATGAGTGGAGGCTGGTCGACATAACCCCAATCAAGATGCTCGGCGCAGGCCAGGTAGTAAAGCTCGTCGCGAAATATTCCGTAACGACTGGCAGTCAGAAGGTGTAGTAAGAGTTTTGCGGCAGCGAGGTATAAGACGATGGCTGGGCCGCTGGTCCATCCTTTGGAAGAACGGTTCACGCTAATCCTGGTAACCGGGGATTACTGAAGATTCTCTGTCCCGAGTCAGAAATTCTTACCTGCCTTTCGTCTCCCAACAGGCTTCCAGGGTCACCTGACAGACAAGGATGTCTGTCCTACTCCACCACCCAGGTGTCGCCGCTGTTGATGAGTTTTTCCAGACTGCCGGGGCCGGATTTCGCGATGGCAGCGTCGATTTGATCGACCATCATATCTTCATACGTTGGGCGCTCGACGGCGCGGAAGATGCCGACTGGCTGCGGGAAGTCAGGCTGTTCCATACGGGCCAGCATGAATGCTACTGACGGGTCCTTCAGATAAATATCGTGCACCAGCAGATCGTTTTCACTGATTCCATTCTCGCCAATGGTCACCACTTCCGGATGCGCGCCGTTCATACGAATACCTTTGTTCTTGTCTTTGCCGAAGATCATCGGCTTGCCGTGTTCGAGATAGAGCACGCGGTCCATGCGTACGCTGCGCTCGGCAAAAGAATCAAAAGCGTGATCGTTGAAGATGTTGCAGTTTTGGTAGACCTCAATGAACGACATGCCCTTATGCTTTGCGCCGGCCTGGACTACGGTGCCGAGGTGCTTCACGTCGATGTCGATCGAGCGCGCGACAAAGGTCGACTCGCTCGCGATGGCCAGAGAAAGTGGATTGATGGGATAGTCGATCGTGCCGAGCGGCGTTGATTTCGTCTTTTTGCCAAACTCGGAGGTGGGGCTGTACTGCCCTTTCGTCAAACCATAAATCCGATTATTGAACAGGATGTAATTCAGGTCGAGATTGCGCCGGATGGCATGCATGAAATGGTTGCCGCCGATGGATAGCGCGTCGCCGTCGCCGGTGATCACCCAGACGCTCAGATCCGGATTCGCGCATTTGATACCCGTCGCCACTGCCGGCGCACGTCCATGAATCGAGTGGAAGCCGTAGGTATTCATGTAGTAGGGAAAACGCGACGAGCAGCCGATGCCGGAAACAAAAACGATCTTTTCGCGCGGGATGCCGAGCTCGGGCATCACCTTCTGCACGTTGTTGAGAATGGCGTAGTCGCCGCAGCCGGGACACCAGCGCACTTCCTGATCAGAAACGAAGTCAGCCTTCTTCAACTCACCCGGCGGGGGCGCGATTCTGCCGGAGACCGCCGAGCCCACTTCGCTATCAGCCGAAACTGATTCGGTGATTGGCTTGTTGCCGTTGCCGTTTCCACTATGACCATTTCCCGTTGTGCTCATGAATGCTCCTTGTTTTCCAGTTCAGCGATAGCTGCTTTCCAGTCTTCCGGTTTTCCAAGCTGAACGGCCTTGTCGATTCCCAAATTCTCCAGCAGCATCGCTAAAACCGTAAGCCGCTCATCCTCATAAGTAAAAATTCCGCCGGTATATTCAATCTTCTCAGGAGCCTGGTCGATTCGCCTTTCGAACTCCTCATGGCTCCAAACACGGCCTTCACGCTGAATGTCCCATTCCCGGGGATCAGACCCTTCAACGTTTGAGATGCTGGCTCCCATTCTTAGTCTTCCGGATTTTGCCTGACTGTCTCGTACAGCTCTACAAACTTTCCTCTCACGTAGGGATCGAGTCCCTCTGCAAACTCGGGTTGTAACTTGCGAATCTTTATCAATTCCTGCACGTCAGCCAGATCCTTGAGCCTGTGGGGGGCGCTTATCCCCGAGGCTAGTTTCAATTCAATTAACTTCTCAAACGTCACAACCTGGATGCCATTAATGTCCGTTGAAGCCTTAGACGGTTCAGGAATGCTGACCGGCTTTGGTTTCCCATCACCCGGATACTCCCCCGTGGTCATTACCTCAATAATGATCCCATCACTCGTAGAGCGGAGCCTCTTTTTTGCGCCAGGAAATGCCGGAACATAACCCAGTCCGATTAGCTCTCGATGAAAGGCTTCTAATCCATCGGGAGTCAATACAAGATCGATGTCGGAAGTGAAGCGCTGATAGCCATGCGCCAGCAAAGCGACCGCTCCGATTACCATGTAATCAATTCCATGTTCCTTCAGATCGGCGGCTAATTCAGCCAGCCTTTGGTTGAGTTTTCCTTCCCCCATAAAGTAGCGCAACCCTTCCGCGTAAACATCTGCGAAGGAATCACTGTTAAGGCTAGCGTCTCGTGTTAATGACATCTTCACCAATGCATGCGAGGGCGCTCTTCAGAACAGCCCTCCCAGGTTTTACAAATACTCTTCAACCTTGCGCACGATCTCGCGGATTTGGAACGGGCGGCCTTTAACTTTCGAGAAAGCAACCGCGTCAACCAGATACTTGGCGCGGACCATCGTGCAAAGTTGGCCCAGGTTCATCTCCGGAATAATCACAGTCTCAAATCCGGCCAGCACCTCACCCAGGTTCTTCGGGAAGGGATTCAAATAACTCAGATGCGCGGCGGAAACGCTCTTGCCTTCGCTCTGAAGTTTCTCGACGGCCGTGCTAATCGAGCCGTAGGTCGAACCCCAGCCAAGGACCAGCACCTTACCGGTCTTTTCACCGAAGACTTCGATCAGCGGTATGTCGTTAGCAGCGCGATCGATTTTTTCCTGTCGCAGTTTCACCATCAGGTGATGATTCTCAGGATCGTAATTGACGTTGCCGGTGATGTGTTGTTTCTCGATGCCGCCGATGCGGTGTTCAAGTCCGGGTGTGCCGGGAATGGCGTAGGGCCGCGCCAGCGTTTCGGGATCACGCGAATAAGGCATGAAGTTGGCGGGGTCGGTGGCGAAGGTCACGTCGATCTTCGGCAAATCGTCGATCGCAGGAATGGCCCACGGCTCAGCGCCGTTGGCCAGATAGCCGTCAGACAGGTAGAAGACCGGGCTCATGTATTTAAACGCCAGCCGCACAGCTTCAATCGCCATGTGAAAACAGTCTGCCGGCGTCGATGGCGCCACAACGATCGCGGGACATTCGCCGTTTCGTCCCCAAACAGCCTGGAACAGATCGGCCTGTTCGGTCTTTGTCGGCAAACCTGTTGATGGTCCACCGCGTTGCACATTGATTATTACCAGCGGCAACTCCGTCATCACGGCAAGGCCGATGGCTTCTTGTTTAAGCGCCACGCCCGGACCCGAAGTTCCTGTAAGTCCGATTTGTCCGGCGAAGCTGGCGCCGATGGCCGCGCACACCGCAGCAATCTCGTCTTCCGCCTGAAAAGTTTTCACGCCAAAGCTCTTGTGACGTGCGAGTTCGTGCAGAATATCAGACGCCGGTGTGATCGGATACGAACCATAAAACAGCGGTCGTCCCGCGAGTTGCGAAGCAGCGACGAAACCAATGG
>DASQKG010000201.1:0-4933 GCA_035630655.1 Pyrinomonadaceae bacterium | reverse complement strand
TTGTCCTGTCTTCTTTGCGGCGGGGAAATTCTGATTCAGTGCCAGACGATCGAGGGTCATACCAGCCGCCAGTAGCAAATGTGCCTGGCGTGTAAGCTCGTTGCTTGTAAGTTGAAGTGCCGGACGATGATCAATAAGCCGACGCACTGCATGGAAGAAAACTCCCAGGTGGTACGATTGATGCTCGCGTGCAACAAACCTCGCTGCCAGCCGCCGTATACTGTGCACCGTCCGAACGGTCTTGCGCAGCGGGGCTTCGGCTGCGGTTGCATAAAGCTTACTAAACTCTGGGCCAATAAATAACAACTCCATATCATGAAGCCACTCTAAGCGCGTCGCCTCTACCCAGTCGAATCGCACAATCGACTCCACAGAAACGTAATTCCACAACGCCGGGGCGAGGCCGGCGCCGCTGAATTCTGTCAACCAGGTATGTCCACTTGGGTCCGTGAGAATATTAGAGCCGAGCAGTATACCTGGTGTTTTCATTGCGACCGCGTCCCGGTTGTCCTCATAAAGCCTACCGAGGTGGAATGCGGGATCCGGGTAGGAGAACGTCTGTCCAGCGAAGTTGATAGTCAGTTTTCCATCGCGACGATGCATTTCTGCACCGAGGGACGGGAGTCTGCGTGTTATCGCTTCGATGGAACCTTCCAGCGCCTGACGCATATCATCCACTTCAGGCAAACCGAGCATCAAGCCATATAGTTGCGCCTGTGTTTTATCTTCGACAGGCACACGCTTCTGTTGATGCCATGCAGAAAGCGTCTTTTCGAATAGCGTCGTAATTGTAGAAGCAACTACGCGGTCAGGTGCGGTGCGGTAACGTTCTTCGAGCGACACGGCGTCTCCGAGGTCAGCGCCCGCCAAAGCATAGCCGTGGGCAGCGAAACGCGACGTCATGGCCCGGTGACTAAGAACGGTACTGTTGTGCCCCGGAGCCGGCGGGGAAAATTCTTTATAGCGACGTTCCTCTTCTTTCATTTTCTCTTTCAACCCGCAGACGACCACCAACGACTCAGGCACGTTGCCTTCGACGAAGGTAAAAACTGCCAGAGCGACCCGCCCATCGCGTTGCCACAAGAGGCGGTCGATCTTTATTTCACTCTTCTCATAGAAGAAGCGGCGAAATAGTTCATCCAATTCCTCGGCCCTGGTCTGCATTACATCGACCGTGAGTCCCGGCGATATCAGATCGATAAGATTAAGGATGGAGATGGGATGAACTTCATTGCTTTGAATAACGAGTTCCCGATTAATACGGACATACTTGAGCACTGCCTGCTTAACGGCTTCACCTAAGACTCCCAAGCCGTCTCTTTTATTCAGGAAGTCTATGGCAGGCGGCAGGTCCTCTTCGTCAAGCTTGAGCGCCTCGCGCGCGTCTCTATACGTAGGCCATTTGGTCAAAATGAGTTTTGGGATTGAGCGCGCAACCTCCCGAGCCAACAGCAACCCGCTACGGTCCGACTCCGAGTCATCGGTCAGGCGCAGGTCCAGTATCGCAAGGTGGATGCGGTGTGTGTTGAGGATCTCGCGCGCGGTATCTACGCTGGCTGCCGTTAGGACGTGGTAGCCGGCGGACTGCAGGTATTCGCTATAGATCATCAATGCATCAGTATCGTTGTCGGCAATCAGAATGTTGACGTCTACCATGTATGCAGGATCCGATCATTGCGTCTTATCTCGTTGATTGATCGCAGTCTTGAGCGCACCGACGAGCTTCTTGTATCCATCGGGAGCGAAGAGGTCCACGCGCTGCAAAGCGTTTAATTCTTCGTGCGGTATCTCGCACTCGTTGATACGCGTAGGAACTGCGAAGACTCTTCCGGGTGGTCGTTCGCGTTGGATCTTAAGGATCAATGATATCTCTTCCTGATACGGGCCCTTTCGGTCGAGACCGCTCTTCGAGAGAAATACGACGGCGAAGTCCGCTGTCCGAATCGCGCTGCGAACTGCCATTGACCAATCCTCACCCGGCTCAATGTCCATGCAATCCATCCAGGGGAGAAGACCTGACATCTGGAGTTGCTGATAGAACTTCTTTACCGTAGGACGATCGGGACTCGAGTAGCTCAGAAAAACCTTCGCGCGTCGCACGATTCGTTCGATGGTAGCCACCATCTGTGGCATCCCATCCCCTTTGTAAAGAAACTCCAACGCTGCCCCTTCTTTCCCAAGTCTCGGCATTAGGGATTCGCGGGCGTATTTGAAATCACGGTGCACGGTCAGAATTACTTTTGGTATCGCTGATGTGGAAATCGTGTCGATGGCCAGCTCAAGGCCCCGCTTGTCGTGGTGGTCACCCAGATTAAAGTTTATGTCGATGAACGCCACAGCGATGGCATTCTCTTCCAGCAGCCGCCGGCCTTCTGCCAGATCGGTTGTGGGCTTTACATCGTAGCCATTGAGCTCTAGAAACTCCTGGGCAATCTTTAGGAAGTCTTCGTCGTCGTCAACCAGCAAGATCTTAGGTCTGGGCATCGCCTGACTCCAAATTACCGAACGATAGTAGTATCACCTTGACCTGGAGAGAATTTCCCTGAGGGCCTTATTTAACTTTACGGGATCAAGCGTCTTGCGTATGCAATCGTCAGCTCCGCTCATCAGGACCTCCCTGGCCGTTTGCCAGGTGGGCGAAGCGGAAGCGACGACAATCGGGACCGCTGACGATGTTTCCCGAATTGCAACGATGAGCGCAGCCAGGTCTGCGACGGCCCCCGCGTCGAGAATTATCATCTTGTAGTTGGCGCGCGAGATGCGTCCAATGGCCGCGGATTCGGTAATAGTCTCCGACGTCCCGAGCATACCTAAGGCCTCGCGTACGGTCGCACTCCAGGATGAGTCGGCCTGGTTTCCGACCAAAAGAAATTTGTTTCGCATGGGTTTATGAGCCGGCGCTGACAGCCAGCAGGACTCACTCGGCGGCTGGCAAGGTAATGTTGAAAGTCGTTCCATGATTACTCGTCTCCTGTAATAATATTTTTCCTTTATACGTTTCGACAATCGTCTTGGCGATAAGCAAGCCTACGCCAAACCCTGCTTGCCGATCGTCGGTGCCCAAGGGCTTCTTGAATAGGAGACCTACTTTGGCCGGCGGAATACCTCGGCCAGTGTCGGACACGCTGATTTCAATTTCATTTTTCACCTTGCGTGTCGAAATAGTCAGCATATGGGGGTTCAGGCCTTTCACCGCCGTCACCGCGTTATCAATAAGAATGTCCAAAGCGCGACGGCACCACTCAGGACTGACGCGGACTCTTAAGTCTTCAGCCGCGAGGTTAAGCGTGTATTTAGCCTCATTGTGAGGTTCGCTCTTCCAGAGTTCTACGACGCGATCTCGTATCAAGTCGTTGATTGATTCGATTCCGACAGTTCCCTCGTATGACAATGGTGGGATGACTTCCTTCTGCAAAATCTTTTTGGATATATGTTCGATGAACTGGAACCTCTCCTCGAGTTTCGCTGTTTGTTCGCCGCTTAGCTCCCAACCCCGGAAGTCCTTACGCATCAAGGTGGCCAGGTTTTGGATATTGATGGCGTGACCCTCAATAGCATGCCGCCAGATACTGCTGGTCATACCCATTAGAGCCAGAGCATTGCTCGAATCTACGACTCCTTTCGTCTCAATCAGTTCGTTGAACAACTCGGAGTTCTTGATAACCACCACAGCAAGCTCGGCTAAAGCCTTGAGATTTGTCAGGTCGTCTTTGTCAAAGCCGGCAAGCTGGTCGCTCTCCACATTGATAACCCCGCGCACCTCACGGTCGATGATCAACGGCACGGCCAGCTGAGAACGCGTACTGGGATTCCCGGCAATGTAATGGCTACACTTGCTCACATCGGGTTCGAGTTGTGGCTGACCCGTTTTGACCGCCATGCCTACGACGCCCCGGGCCCCTCTCGTGTGCACCACGCCGGGAACTGTTAACTCGTTGATTCTATCTAGCAACTCAGTCCGTCTTTCGGGCGGATAAACACTCTCGAAAATAAACTCATCGGTAGCGGGGTTGTAAAACTTTATCATCCCCAAAGTTGCTTTGCGCGTAATGCCCTCGACCGCCTGTTTGATGATCTCGTCCAATACCAGTGTCTTATCAGAAAGAACGAATTCTCGATCCGGCCGGAAGCTCGCCGTGATGGCTTTGCTAGCCTCGTAAAGCGCATCAAGGCTGCGGCGTTTTCTGTTCACTTCCTCGAATTGACGAGCGCGCTGTAATGTTATCGAGGCCTGGTTCGCGATCAAGGTCAAGAGCCCGGCATCTTCCTCGTTGAAATGGCGTAGTTGCCTGGTGTGGACCACGATCGCACCAATGTGCTTATTAGCCGCAAACATAGGCACACTCAAGCTTGACCGAATCTTCAAACTCTTAATTACGGGGTGTACTTCAAACCGAGCCTCTTTGCTAAAGTCTTCGACATATACCGCCGACTTGGTTTTCATTGTAAGCCCCACCTGCGAACCGTATGCAGCTTTGAGCCTGATTGGTTTGATGACGTTCTCGTCCCAACCGTGGACTGCGTTGAAGATCAAATCGTCGCTGTCCTCTTCAGGCAAAACAACCGCGCAAAACTCCGCCCGCAGCAATTCCGAAGCCTTGTCGACTGTCACTTGCATCGATTCCTTAACTTCGACCTTTCCCAGCAATTCCCTGGTCAGCTCTAACAAATTGCTTTGTTCTTTCAGTCGCTTTTCCTGCTTCTCAAAGAGCTGGGCGTTGCGAATGGCGACCGCCGTTTGGTTGGCAAACAGGTCAATGCTGTCCTTTTCATCGTCAGTAAACCGATGCTCGCGGCGATAGTTAACAAACATGACGCCGACCTTCTCGCCCCCGGCCCTCAAGGGGATCGCAACGACAGATTTGATTTTCTCATCGATCCTGAACCGACGGTCCCTGGTCAGCGGGGCCTTCTCAGCCTTCTCGATGAAGAC
>DASQKG010000200.1:0-36336 GCA_035630655.1 Pyrinomonadaceae bacterium | reverse complement strand
ATTCCGGTGGCAGCTTCAGCAGTTCAGAGGTTCCATGGGCTTCGCCTACGTGACCGGCGAGGTTTGGACTTCTCAACTTCCGAAGCACCGACAGTAGTGGAGGCGAATCTGTTCTGGTGAACGGCGCGGTCTTCAAAACCGTTAGTGAGACTGTGAAAGCAGGCTTAGGTAGGTTCGATTCCTACACGCCTCCGCCATCAGGATTGCGGTAAGGATGAAGCAGGATCACGAGGCAGGCGGCAGGGGCGACTTCTTGGAGTGCGGCCCCGGCGCCGCTTTGGTCCGCGGCGGCCTGGCGCCGCAATCGTGGCTAGGCGCAAGCAAAGTGTTAACTAGATTCAGGCGAATCATGGTCGCGCCCGGCCGCGCCCGGCCACTCCAAGGAGGTTGGGGAAGGCGATCTAGCTTCTTGTTGTTAATCGGCGATTGGCAATTGGAAATTGGCAATGCGTGATTGGGTTGCATTAAATATGACGCCGGGCGTTGGCCCCAGGGCAGCGGCCAAGCTCCTGGAGCGTTTCGGATCTGCCGAAGCAGTTTTTACCGCGACGAGAGCAGAGCTTGAAAAGGTACGTCTGCTTCCGGAAGCCGTCGATAGCATCATTGCTCGTGATATGCATGAACGGGCGGAAGCTGAGATTGAGAATGTTAGAAAGCTCGGCGCTGAAATATTAATTCTCGATGACGGTGTTTACCCGTCCTTGTTGCGAGAGATTTATGATCCGCCGGTTGCTCTTTATGTTACCGGCGCGTGGTCTGAATGTTTGGACCAGCCATGCGTCGCCATTGTCGGTTCGCGAAGATGTTCTACATACGGATTGAACGCGGCATCGATGCTGGCGAGGGACCTGGCGCACCGCGGTGTAACCATCGTTTCAGGATTTGCACGCGGGATAGACGCCGCGGCCCATCGTGGCGCGCTTGAGGCTGGGGGCCGCACGATTGCCGTTCTGGGTACGGGAATTGGCGAAGCTTATCCACGCGATCATAAGAAGCTGGGTGAGGAAATTCTTCAAGCCGGCGGCGCGATGGTTACCCAGTTTCCGTTAGGCACTCCACCGGTCTCGGAAAACTTTCCGTATCGAAACCGCATCATTAGCGGTTTGAGTTTGGGAGTTGTGGTGGTCGAAGCGGCGGAGAACTCTGGCTCCTTGATCACGGCGCGGCTGGCGATCGAGCAAAACAGAGAAGTGTTTGCGGTCCCGGGAAACATTACTTCGCGCAATTCGTTTGGCACCAATTATCTGATCAAGGGCGCGGGTGCGAAACTGGTGCAGCAGTGGCAGGACGTTGCTGCCGAGTTGCCGCCGCAGATTGCGGCGCGGCTTTTGCCGCCGCCACTCGGTGAAAAGAAGAAAGAGAAGTCGGTGGCTGACCAGTTGGCGATGGTGCCGCAGGGGTTGACCGGGTATGAGCAATCAGTTTTCCGTTTGCTTTCGGCCGACAATCCTGCGCACATTGATGCATTGGTTAATGAGAGCAGGATTTCAATTCCGGATTTGACGGCGGCATTGTTGACGCTGGAAATGCGTGACCTCGTTAGAGCACTACCCGGGAAGTGTTTTGTACGGAAGATGTGAAGGACGGGTCAATGGTTAATGGTAAATGGAAAAGGCTGACGCCACGGAGTATCACCGTTTACCATTCACCATTTACCATTTACCAAAATTAAGATGGCAAAAAACTTAGTAATCGTTGAATCGCCGGCGAAGGCGAAGACCATAAATAAATACCTGGGCAAAGACTATCTGGTTAAGGCCTCGATAGGTCACATAAAAGATCTGCCTACCAAGGGTTTGGGCGTTGATGTTGACGATGATTTCAAACCCACTTACGAAGTAATTCCCGACACCAGAAAGCGAAACAACAAGAAGATCGTTGCCGAGTTGAAGAAAGCTGCAAAAGAGGCTGACACAATCTATTTCGCGGCTGACCCGGATCGAGAAGGTGAAGCCATTTGCCAGCACCTGGCGGAAGAGATTGTTCCCAAGCGACCTGCCAAGCCGACTTTTCGCGTGATGTTTAATGAGATCACGAAGCGGGCGGTGAATGAGGCTTTCGATCACCCTAAGCAGATCGACCAGAACCTGGTTGATTCTCAACAAGCGCGACGCGTGCTCGATCGTCTAGTTGGATACAAAGTTTCGCCCCTGCTCTGCCGCACAGTCGGCGGCAAGCTGAGCGCGGGTCGAGTGCAGTCCGTAGCGCTCCGGATGGTTGTGGAGCGCGAAAGGGAAATAGAACGATTCATCAAGACGGAGTATTGGACGATATCGGCAAACCTTCAGGCCAGGCTCCCTCCGGCATTTGATACGCGCTTGTTCAAGGTCGGCGAGCAGACAGTTAAGACAGCGGGGTTTGACCAGGACGTTAAGCGCAATGAAATCCTGATAGGCAAAGAAGCGCAGGCCGCGGAACTGGTCGCGGAAGCCGAGAAACAAAGCTTCGTTGTTGAAGAAGTCACTCGCAAAGAGCGCAAACGTAATCCAGTCCCGCCTTTCATCACTTCCAAGTTACAGCAAGAGGCCGCGCGAAAACTCGGTTTCGCCGTAAAGCGGACGATGATGATTGCGCAAAAACTCTACGAGGGCATCGAGGTCGGCGCCGAAGGCTCTGTCGGGTTGATTACCTACATGCGAACCGACTCTACGCGTGTTTCAGACGCAGCGTTGGGCGAGACCAGGGACTTCATCAGCAAACAGTATGGTGCTCCCTATTTGCCGGAGAAGGCAATTCATTATCGATCTAAGAAGGACGCGCAAGATGCCCACGAGGCAATTCGTCCTACCGACGTTGCGCGGACGCCGGATTCGCTCGCACAGTATTTGAACAACGACGAGCTGCGGCTTTATCGCTTGATCTGGCAGCGCATGGTCGCTTCCCAAATGACACCCGCCGTCTTTGATCAGACCACTATCGATATCAAAGCCGGACGTTTCCTATTCCGCGCGACGGGTTCGGTGCAAAAGTTTGACGGCTTCCTGAAGATTTACCAGGAGGGCCGAGACGAAAAGACCGAAGAAGATGAAGAGGCGGAGCGCACGCTTCCTCCTGTGGAAAAGGGAGAGACGCTTGCGGTTAACAAGATCTCGCCGGAACAGCATTTTACCGATCCTCCGCCCCGCTTTACTGAAGCTACACTCGTGAAGGCGCTGGAAGAAAAGGGAATCGGCCGCCCATCAACTTATGCGGCAATCATGACGACGATTCTGGCTCGGGAATATGTTGAGAAACTCGAAGGGCGCTTTCATCCCACCGAGCTGGGCAAGACCGTAAACGATTTGCTGATGGAAGGCGGGTTCGAGGACCTGTTCAACGAAACTTACACGGCGCGAATGGAAGAGGAGCTCGATTCCATCGAAGAAGGGAAGCTGAAGTGGACCGACGCGCTACATGAGTTTTACGGTAAGTTTGCGGACGACCTGAACAAATTCAAGCACCATATTGCGGAGATTAAAGACAAAGACACGCCCACGGATGAAGTGTGTCTGAAGTGTGAAACTCCGGGCATGGTCCTAAAGTGGGGACGCTTCGGAAAGTATCTAAAATGTTTGAAGTGTGAAGCGACGCGTGACGCCGAACCCAAGGCCGCTTCGAACGGCGGCGCCTCTACGGGCGAGACTACTGGTGAGGCAGAGACTGCCGCGGAGCCTGAGCCCTGCGAATTGTGTGGGAAGCCGATGCAGTTAAAACGCGGACGTTTTGGTCCCTTCCTCGGCTGCACGAGTTATCCCGAGTGCCGCAACATTCGCAAGATTGGTAAGAGTGGGGTGGCTGCTCCCGCGCCAGTGTTGCTCGATGAGAAGTGTCCCCTGGACGACGCACAGCTTGTTCGGCGTACGGGGCGCTTTGGCGAATTTGTATCGTGCTCAAACTATCCAAAGTGCAAATACATCAAGCAGGAGTCCACGGGAGTGGCCTGCACTCGTCCGGGCTGCAAAGGTGACCTGGTCGTCAAGAAATCGAAGCGCGGCAAAGTGTTCTATAGTTGTTCAGCTTATCCGGCTTGCGACCGAGTCTATTGGGACAAACCTGTGGTTGAAGCTTGTCCCAAATGCAAGGAGCCATTTCTGCTCGAGAAGACCACGAAGAAACACGGCACCTTCCGCTATTGTGCAAACGCGGATTGTGGCTATAGTTCCAACGCAGAAGCGGTCGAACCTGCCAAAGGAAAAACGAAGTCGCGCAAGGCGTCTTGAGTTTGTAGGCGAGTGTTTCGCGTCGATGGCCCCAGTCCCGTAGGGACACAAATGTTTATAGACCGCAGAGCTACAAAGCATTTGTCCAGTTCCGCAGGAGCGAAATATTTGACTCGACGTACTTGTCCCTGGGAACATTGCGCTCCTACGGAGCTATAATCTTGGATAACTTCACTGGCTATAAACATTCGGCTCCTACGGAGCTAGTCCCCCGTTGGCTTGCGGCTGAATATAAGCCTGTAAAAACTTCTGGAGAGATCCCAATGCTAAAACGCAACGCAGCGTTTGTGCTGCTCGTCATTTTTCTGGGTCAACCTATTGCGGCATTGGCCCAGCAACCGCAGCAGCCTACCCCGAGTCCCACACCGGCAACCGCAGCCACTCAAGCAACCGCACCGGATCCAAACGATCCGATTGAACGCATCAAAGATGAAGCGACCAACCGGTCGCAGGTTATGCAAACGCTGAGTTACTTGAGCGACGTTATTGGCCCGCGCCTGACTGCGTCGCCGGGTATGAAGCGGGCTAACGAGTGGACGCGCGACCAACTGACGAAGTGGGGTCTCCAGAATGCGCATCTCGAACCCTGGGGACCTTTTGGACGAGGTTGGACGTTGAAACGATTCTCGGCGCAGGTTACGGAGCCGCTCACCATTCCGCTGATCGCGTATCCAAAGGCCTGGTCGCCAGGTACAGGTGGGGCAATCACCGCGCCGGTGGTCTATGTCGACGCTAAAGATGAAGCAGGGCTGCAGGCTTTCAAAGGCAAGCTCAAAGGAGCGATCGTCTTGACCAGCGCTATGCGTGAAGTAAAGGCCCTTTTTGTCGCGCCAGGCACTCGTCGTGATGAGAAGAATTTGTTGGAACTGGCTGATGCTCCTGAGCCCAGAAGAGGTACCGGCCGTCGACCGCAGAGCCCCGAGCAGAGAGCGGCTCTTCAATTCGCCACCAGGCGAACTCAATTTCTTCATTCGGAGGGTGCGGCCGTGCTGATTGATCCCAGCCGTATCGGTGATGGCGGAACTATCTTTGTTCAATCGGCCACAGTGCCTCAGTCCCCATCCGCCGATGCGCCGGGTGCCGGTGCTGCGCGTCAAAACTCGGCGTATAGCAAAACCGCTCCAAAGATTACTCCCCAACTGGTGATGGCAGTCGAACACTACAACCGAGTTGCGCGCATGCTGCAGGCCGGCGAAAACGTGAAGATGACTGTTGACCTCGACGTGGAATGGCAGGACGTCGATCCGATGGGCTACAACACAGTAGCTGAAATACCCGGCTCGGATCTTAAGGATGAAATAGTCATGCTCGGCGGACACATGGATTCCTGGCACTCGGGCACTGGCGCAACGGACAATGCAGCCGGCGTGGCCGTGACCATGGAAGCAGTGAGAATACTTCAGGCCTTAAATCTGAAGCCTCGCCGCACGATTCGGATTGCCCTATGGAGCGGCGAGGAGCAAGGGCTACTCGGATCGCGAGCTTACGTGGCAGAGCATTTTGGCAAGATGGAAACAGCGCCGTCCGCTGCAGGTGCGGCGGCGCCGGCCGGTGCGACCGCCGCCGCCGCTACTCTGGTAAAGAAACCTGCCTACGAAAAGTTTAGCGGCTATTTCAATCTCGACAATGGCACTGGAAAGATTCGTGGCGTTTATCTTCAGGGCAATGAAGCAGCACGTTCGCTATTTCGTGAGTGGCTGTCGCCCTTCCGCAAAATGGAAGCTTCCACGCTCACTATCTCGAATACCAGCGGCACCGATCACCAATCATTCGATGCTATAGGTCTACCGGGTTTTCAATTTATCCAGGATGAGATCGAATACGACACGCGCACGCATCACTCAAACCAGGATGTGTTTGATCGTATTCAGGCAGATGACATGAAACAGGCGTCAGCGATTATGGCTGCCTTCGTTTACAACACAGCGATGCGTGACGAGAAACTGCCGCGTAAGCCGGCGCCGGGAAGGTAGGGTATTATAGTTTTCAGTCAGGCCCGAAGGGCCGAAAGTTAATAGCCACGTCCGTGAGGGCGTGGCCGAGCCGAACAATGAAATCTGAGTGCCGAAGGTGCGACAGATGATCAGTCCCAAAGGTAACGCCTATCGTGTTGGGCCTCCTTTGAACTGCCGGCTCTTCGGGCCTTCAAAGTGAGACTAACACTCGATCCACGCCCTTACGGACGTGGCTACTGCCTGCCCTTCGGGCTTTAGCAAGATTCCTTTTATGCCGGGGTCCGGAAGGAACGCCACAATCGACTCAGGCCCGATCCCGACATGGGGCGAAGCCTTGAGGCAAGCCATTGCAGCCTGTCAATGATCGACGGACTATTGTTCGCTGTTGGTTTTGCAGTTAGCGTCTGACAGGCCGGAACGTCTGTCCTACTTAGTATTTCGGGATAACGAACTCCAGCCAATAACGTCTCAACTTCTCGCGATTCGCATTTCGGTAAGCGGCATAGTCGCGGGCCACACCCTCGTCCACACGCACAAACAGAACATAAGGCTCCAGGAGTCCAGCCTCGTTCAGCTTCATCAAGGTGGCAATGGAAGGATCCAGCTCAGGATTGTTGTCCTTCAACTGCTCGGATGCCGATGCTAAAACAAGTCTCAGGGCATCAACTTCTTCTGCCAGGCTGTGACGATATTTCGTTTCGCCCGGATAGGCCTTGGAAAACTTTTCGCTTAGGCCTTCCTTCCGATTCATCCAGGTGGCTCGGGTGATCCCGTATGCGAGCCACGCCGCCGTGCCCTTCTCGTTCCCTTTCACAGCTAGTTCGTCGAGAGTAATCGTAACGTTGCCATCTTTCCCAGGCGACGCATTGGATGGAATAACAATCTTGGGATGGGCCAGCGCGATCTTATTCCGGTCAGCCCATTGGGTCAGTCCGACATAGGCTTTTCGGCCATAAGGTTCGGCTACGATCGCATCGACAAACTTGTCGCGTGCTTCGTTGGTCTTTCCCTCGAGTTGTAAAGCATCACCCCAATAACGATAGGCTGTCTCCCGATTCGGATTGATGGCGATTGCTTTCGCAAACCAAATACCGGCTTGCTCGAAGTGTTCTTTGCGAAACTGAGAGTCTTTCGAAGCGTATGCCTTCTTAAACTCCGAGTCACCAGCGTAAAGCGCAGCATCATACAGCTTTGGATCCAGCTCAAGGGCGCGCTTGTACGACTTGATCGCAGCATCCATGTCGCCACGCACAAACGCAGCCTCACCCTCGCGAATCGCCGTTTCGGCGGCCTTGATTTGCGAGAAAGGGATCGCTTCCCCACCTCCCGCCAAACCGTCAAGCGCAATCTGCGTTAGATTGCTGTTATCGCCAAGCGATTGCGATTTTAGGAATATCGTGCGCGCTCGATCCAGCATCTTCTTGCGGGTCTCGGCGTCTTTTTCAGTCGTCGCCAAAGCGTAGACGGCGAACCCCAGACGCGAAAGAACCACCGGACTGTTCGGCGCGGCGGCTGCGACTTTTTCTAGCAGCGGTAAAGCCTCCACAAAATTCTGAGCTTCATAGAGTTCAAGAGCCCGTTTCCATTCAGGGGGCTCCTGTTGGGCCTGCGCGGAAAGCGCAAACATGAGCAGCGCCGAAACCAGGAAACCAGCAAACGTTCTTCGTGCTATTGGGTAGTGTTGGGGCATTGAGGACCTCTGGGCTGTCGTGACTAAAATGCTGCGAGAGAGCCATTAGTCTAGGGGCGACGTTTACTGAGTGTCAACGGCACCAAGTTGGTGCTGTGGTGGTAATGCAATTCTGCGAACAATCGTGATTGAAAGCGGCATGAAGTACTGATCTCATGGATGCGCCGGTCCGTTTAGGCAAAACAAAAGGCGAGCCTCGGCTCGCCTTTTGTTTCACTGCTTCCCCCCTTGAAACTAATTGGCCTGGCTGGCAGAAGACTGCAAGGTTTCCCTTCCGCTCTCGCGAGTCGTTCCCATCGATGCCGTCTTATCTGAAAGATCGATCCCAATCCAGCCTTTGATTTTGTTAAGAAGCAAAGGCAACACGACCACCTGCGCCGTAGTGGATAACTCGTTGACCAGGCGATCGCCGATCGCGCCGGCTTCTTTACTCAGCCGGTCATAGGCCGACGTATCTTTGAATCTTTCCAGCAAGCCAGGCCCTTCGTCCTTGCCGTTGCTGGTGATGGCAGGTTTATTTATGGGCTCACCGGTTAGCGAACGCGCATACGTAGAGGTTTGCGCGACATAATTGTCTTCTTCATCGTCGGTGAGAGCGGCGGCAATCCCATAGCCCACGAAGAACCCGACGCCCGCGGCTCCTACGCTCCACGCAACCGGACGTTTCTTGAAATGTTCACGCCAATCGAGTGCGTCCTTCACAGTTTCAACCTGTTGAGCCACATTCTCTTTGATTTCAGTAACCGTGCTTGTGATGGAGTCTCGCGCCTCTTCCATCCGACGCTGAAGCTCTTCTTTGGAGGGCTCCTCGTCCCCGGTGTCTCGAGCGCGAGCTATCCCTAAAGTTCGTTCTTCAGCCATTGCTTGTCCTTTCTAAGTTCTTCTACGGTCCGATCGGGTACCAGATGTTGTTTCGCGAGCCGGCTCTTCATCGTCGAAATGATAATCGTGCCGATAATCAGGTAGAGCACTCCAGTAGTCACGAATCCAATCGCGTACTGAGCCGGTTGACTCAGGTTGGTTCCGGCGAAGAGTGTGGATATGCCAAACGCGATGGCAACGTTCAAGAGAGCAAACCCGATTGCCGCAATGATCCCACCAACCCCAATCAGGATGCCGCCGCGCGCATACGCATTTACTTCTTCCTTAACCTCGACCTTTAGCAAACTCATCTTGGTGTCGAAGAGTTGCATTATGTCGTCACCCAAACGACTAAAAAGCGCAGGAAGATTCTCCTCGTTCTTAGGCGCTAACGCCGTCGATGTCGCCTGTGGAGCTGTGGCTGCCATAGCGCGTTCTCCTTTCATTAGTAGGACAGACATTCCTGTCTGTCTTCCGTTGATAACGGGGACTTCTAATGATCGTGCGACAGACAGGAATGTCTGTCCTACCCGTTACCGTCGCCCGCGGAGGATTAGACCCAATAACAAACCGGCGGCCGCTGAGATCAGAATGGTCTGGCCCGGATTCTTGCGCGCGTAGTCCTTGGCGCTTTCAGCGATCTCGGCGTAGTCGGCGTTTTGGAGCTCCTTGAATTTTTCACCAACCACTCCCACCTTGTCCGTCACGAAGTCTCTTGCCTGGCTGGCTACTTCGGTAATCTTCCCGCCGTATTCCTGAGCGGTTTGCGCGAGCCCAGTGGCCGTCGCCGCGCCGGTTCCCGTGCCTGCTGGGGTGTTGCTTGTTCCTGTGTTTCCAGTGCTACCGCCCGTTGGCGAGGCTCCGGGAAAAGTTGTGCTGTTCTGCGACATGCTGTGTTTCTCCTTTATTCGATCGAAAATTTCTGAAAGCCCTATTCCAAACTAAAGGTTGATCACCGCAGTGTGTGCAAACAATGTGCCCGATAGTGATATTGACTCGATTACCCGTTATTCGTGGGTTGAAGTCTAAGTTGCGGCAAAATCAGGCGATCTCTTGTTGCGAAAGGGTACAAGTGGAAATTGCGCAGATCGGGAATAATACAAATCTGAGGGCTAGCTTTGAATCACCGGCAGGGCCTCAGGCCTTGTCTTTGAAGTGACGCGCCTCCAATCCGATGCTTCTCAGAGTACTGTGGAAACAGTCCTCTTAATTGAATCTTAAGGAGGCCGAAGACGGCCCCAATACGGAAAATTGAAGGCTTGGCGAAGAATCGCAAGAACTTTGCGCATGATCCCGCATCAAATGGAACGGCAATTGGAGCGTGTGTAAATGCTGAGGCCAGAGGTGACAGAGGTGAGAACTTGAAGAATATTCTGCTGCGCCGTAAGGAAGAACGTTATGAAAGCACTTAGTAAATTTCTTAGCTTGGCCATAATAGCGCTGAGTTGTTTCGCATTCACTTATGGAGGCGGAAAAAATCCCCCGTCGTACGCGGCATCACTTCCAGCCCTAACCCCGGTCACAACATTCGGCTCTGTTACTAAAGCAACGGGTGCCGTGACTCAATCATTTACAGCTGAGACAGACGGCGGAACAGGCACCGGTCCCAGCGACTTTCAAGTTTCCGGCCCGATGCCCTACCCGACGCCAGCCGTAAACCTGGAGTCCTATCTTCCAAAGGTTGATCCGAATGCGCCGGTAATTGAAATCAAAGGATCATCGGGCGAAGTTGGTCCATATCTCCAAGCGGCGAGCGACGAGCTCGACAAGCGTGGTCGCGGCAAGGGGATCATTCGTTTTTCCGGCAAAGGCGTTGTAAGCAAACGGCCCATTCTCAATCACCATCTGTATGGGACCTCACGGTCGGAATTGGTCTGTAATCAGCAGGACGCCTGGTTGGGCTGCATCATCCTAAAAGACGGAGTGCTGGTGGACGGAGTAACCGTACATGAGCCCACTTACGATCAGACTGAGGGAGGATGGCAACCGGCAATAACGATTTTCCAGACTTACGCAGACTTTACATCAAATGCGCATGAGAAGCTTGCTCGCAATATCTCGATAATCAACTCAACATTCATTGGCGGGAAAAGGACCAGGGGAGATGGCGGCACGCGCTCAACGCTGGCGTTTACAAACTGCGACACCTGCGCGGCCGCGAATAATAACTTCATTAACACCTCGAGCATTGGAGTTCAGTGGGGCGGTGCTTCAACATCCGGACACTTTGCGCGCCACTGCCTGTCCTACTACAACCGCTTTGAGGGAGTGGTGGCTGCTCATGAGGCGATTGTGAACGGCGAAGACATCCTGGTGATCGGTTCCTCCAGTACCCGGCCCAGCCGAGTGGGTTTTAGCGGTGGGGTCTCTCTAATCGACATGGAACTCAACGCTGAAACCGATCACGGAAGACGAATTGGAATCTACAACGTCTCCTGCGATTACACCGAAGCCGGTCTTGTCGGAGGTGCGGGAAACTGCATCAATATTCAGAATTCCCCCAACAGCCCCTTTGTTCGTGATGTCACAGTCGCAAACTTTACTGCCCATGGCGGCGATCCTGCAGACAGCCGTTCGAAGCCGCTGTCGAATGGCATTTTTGTCAATGGAGAAATCCCGGGTTTGCTGGTCACAAATGGCACTGTCACGAAAGCCGGTCAGACGTGCGTGCAGGCACACGGTGGCGGCAAGGAGCAGATCTACAGGAACATCGACTGTGTCAGTTGCGGCGGCGGGGGAATCTTTGCGATTGAACTGAACGACGTGAACGGAGCCTTATTTCAGAACAACCGAATCTTTGACGCGAAGGTAAACAACGTAAGCACCGATCCTCGAATCCGCCAGACCTGCGCAGTTAATCGGTTTGAACGAAACATGAACGGCCCTAAGCCTGTTCCTGTGGTTTCTGTCTGTCCGAGGCCTGCTCGAACATCGCCTACAATCCGGGGTTAAGGGAAACATCAAAGGACTGGAACCTCCGCGCGCGTTGAACTTAAAACTGGCGCGGCCCAATTATGTTTACTTGACAGGCCAACTTTCCGATGGTAAGTAAGTACTTACTTTGAGGCCGTTTGGCGTTGGAGAAACCTTGATAGAAACGAGTGAAGGAAGCCCCATACTTGCAGCAACAAATCATTAAAAAGTCAGTGGACGGTATCGTCGCCACGCGCATGAGCGCGGAGGACAGAAAACTACAAATCCTCCGTGTCGCCGTCAGCCTCTTTTCGCGAAAGGGCTTTGGCGGCACCACCACCAAGGAAATCGCGCAGGCTTCAGGAGTGTCCGAAGCCATGGTCTTCCGCCATTTCGCCACCAAGGATGAGCTTTACTCAGCCATTCTCGATCACAAGGCTTGCTCGGGCGACAAAATGAATCCGGAGGAAATGGTCTCCGAAGCACTCAAAGAAAAAGATGACCGGGCCGTCTTTGAACGACTGGCCCTCGGCGCGCTCACACATCACGAGATGGATCCGGAGTTTCAACGACTCCTGCTTCATTCGGCTTTGGAGGGACACGAACTCGCGCAAATGTTTTTTGAGAAGTTTGTCCTGCGCGTCTACGCTCTTCTGGGGAACTACATCACAGAGCGTCAGCGGGACGGCGCCCTCGTAAAGATGGATCCGGCGATTATCGTGCGCGCGTTCATCGGCATGGTGGTCCACCATTCACTCAACAACAACCTTTGGGATCCGAATCGCCGCCTGCTCAGGATTTCCAACGAAGATGCGGCAAGGCACTTCGCAGACATTCTTCTGAATGGGATCAGCGCGGGAGACAGATCGAAGCAGGAAAAGAGAAACGGATTGAAAGTCTCGGGTGCGTCCGGGAAGAACGCGTCCAGAAAGAAATAGAGATTCAAAATGTTTTTTCCCAAACCATTGCCATTGTTGTTTCTGGCAGTAATGCTTGCGGGCCTTTTCGCCACGTCCTGCGGAGGCTCAAAGGCCAACGTCAGAAAAGACGAGACCAATACGCAGCCTGCGGTTGTTGATGTGACCACTGCGCCGGCAATCCTGCGCGAACTACCCAGATTTTTCGAGGCGACCGGAAGTTTAACTGGCGATGAGCAAACTGACATTGCGCCCTCAGTCGCCGGCAAGGTCGTTTTGGTAGGCGTCGAAATGGGCAGCTACGTGAAACGCGGACAGACGATTGTCCGGCTCGACGATGTCGATGCGAAGCTACGCGTGCAGCAGGCCCAGGCACAGTTGGAGCAGGTCAAGGCCGCGCTTCGCCAGGCTGAGGAAAAAGTCGGATTGCGGCCGGGCCAGCCTTTCGATCCGAACAAGGTTCCTGAAGTTGCGAATGCTCGCGTGGCGTTGGAGTTGGCTGATAAAAACCTGCGCCGCGCCGAAAAGCTGATTGAGTCGGGAGACATCTCGCGGTCCGTATACGACCAGCAGAAGGCCCAGCGCGATCAACTTAAGGAGCAGTATGAATCTGCACTTTCGCTGGCACGACAGAATTACGCCGCGGTCAATACCGCGCGAGCAAACGTCGCCAACGCTGAAAGCCAACTGAGTCTCGCCCGGCGAACGTTGTCCTACGCGCACGTTTATTCGCCGATTGACGGCTTCGTATCAGAACGAACTGCCGATCTGGGCGAATACGTGTCGCCAACCACGAAGGTGGCGACGGTGGTGCGCATCAATCCTTTGCGAGTGCGCATTGACATTCCGGAACAGGCGATACCGGAAGTGCGGGTGGGCCAGTCAGTCTCGGTCACCACGAGCGCATGGCCGGACAAGAATTTTAGCGGACGAATTGCGCGCATCTCGCCCAATGTCACACCAACTTCGCGAACGCTGACCGTCGAAGCAGAAATCGAAAACAGTAGGGGGGTTCTAAAACCCGGCCAGTTTGCAACCGTGCGAATCCTGCAGGCGCGTGCCGAGCCCGCATTGCTGGTGCCGGCGCGTGCAATACGCACGGAGTCGGGCGTTAGTCGCGTGTTTGTGATCAAGGACGGGCACGCTCGTGAGCGTGTGGTCCAACTGGGGCAGGCCGATGGCGACCTGGTGGAGATCAAAGGCGGCGTGGCAGCGGATGAACCGGTGGCCACAAGCAACATTGAGCTGTTAAGCGACGGGATGGCGGTAAGGCAGTAGTGCCTGGATCTTTGTACTTTGATCTTTGTTCGTTTTGCGTTGGGTTCTCTTGACCTTAAGGGGTAACGCAGTCGAAGAACAAAGAACAAAGAACAAAGACCCAAAAGCTAAGCACCAAGCACAAAATCGTTTATGCAGAAATTAGCTGAAATTTGTGTCAGGCGTCCGGTCTTCGCGACGATGCTGATCCTGAGCCTGACGGTCGTCGGGCTATTCTCCTACAAGTCGCTGGGCGTCGATCTGTTTCCGAAAATCGATCTGCCGACCATCACCGTCACGGTCGTTAATCCCGGAGCTTCTCCGCAGGAAATCGAAACGGAGATAACGGATAAGGTCGAAGGCGCGGTCAACACCATCAGCGGCATCGACGAGTTGCGCTCAACTTCTGTCGAGGGCGTTTCCCAGGTTTTCATTACCTTCCTGCTGGAAAAGAATCCTGACATTGCAGCGCAGGAAGTTCGCAACAAGATTGACCTGATCGTTAACGACCTGCCTGTCACCGCCGAGCAGCCTATGGTCCAGAAGCTGGATACCGATGCGGCGCCGGTCATACGCATTGCGGTTTCGGCGCCTCGATCTTTGCGTGAGGTTACGGATGTTGCTGACAAGAGAATTAAGCAGCAAGTCGAATCAATCAGCGGTGTGGGACAGGTACAGATTATCGGCGGGCGGCAACGCGAGATTCAGGTCTGGGTAGATCCTGACAAGTTGCGCGCCTTTAACGTTACGGTTGCGCAGGTGGCCGATGCAGTACGCGCTCAGAACATGGAAGTGCCGGGAGGCCGCCTCGACGAAGGTACGCGCGAGCTAACGGTCAGGACGATGGGCCGCATCGTATCGCCAGCTGAGTTCAATAACCTGGTTATCGGCACCCGGGGTAATTATTCAGTAAAACTCAGCGATGTCGGCTATGCGGAAGACGGGGCGGAGGAACCACGTACGGAAGCTCGGCTCAACGGCCAGCCGGCCGTGACGCTGGTCATATCGAAACAGTCGGGACAAAACACTGTTGCTATTGCCGACGCAGTAAAAGAGAAATTGCATGAAGTTGAGAAGACTCTGCCGGCTGGTTTCAAGACGCAGGTCGTGGGCGACCAATCCATCTTTATCAAGGCTTCTATTGAAGCCATTCAAACCCACCTAATCGAAGGCAGCATACTCGCGGCCATCGTCGTCTTTATTTTTCTCTGGAGTTTCCGGTCCACGATCATTGCGGCGCTGGCGATTCCGACATCACTGATTGCGACCTTTGGCCTGATGGCCTTGATGGGGTTCACGCTCAACAACATCACGATGCTGGCGTTGACGTTGATGGTCGGCATCGTGATCGACGACGCGATCGTGGTGCTGGAAAATATTTATCGATTTATTGAAGAGAAGGGCATGCCGCCGTTTCAGGCTGCCATTGAAGGGACGCGCGAAATCGGCCTGGCGGTTTCAGCCACGACGTTGTCGCTGCTGGCAGTGTTCCTGCCGGTCGGATTCATGGGCGGCATTGTCGGCCGCTTCATGTCGTCGTTTGGTTTGACTTCCTCTTTCGCGATCGCTGTGTCACTGCTGGTTTCGTTCACGCTGACTCCGATGCTGGCAGCGCGGCTGCTCAAACGTAGTAACGATGCTGAGGAAGGACCGATCGAGCGTCACATTGAACCTTCAGATCAGGGTTCAAAACAGTCGCGGTTCTATCGCCCGATTGACAAAAATTACACCCGGATGCTGGCTTGGTCCATGGCCCATCGCTGGGTCATCGTTGTTGCCTGCCTGTTGGTAATCGTCAGCATTGTGCCGTTGTTTATGTTTGTCGGTAAAAACTTTCTTCCGGTGGACGACCAGTCGCAGTTTGAACTTACAGTCCGCACGCCGGAAGGTTCGACGTTGCCATTCACTTCCACTCTTACCGAACGGATCGCCGCCGAGGTTAGAAAACTCCCAGGCGTTTCCGACACGTTGACGACTGTTGGCGGTGGGCAACAGGAACAAGTCAACGTCGCCTCGATTTACGTCAAATTAGTGCCACTTGAAGAGCGCAGCGTGTCGCAAAACGATCTGATGGTGCAGGCCCGCTCAGAAATCCTGGGAAAATTCCTGAAGGAATACCCGGGACAATTGCGCACCAGCGTTCAGCAGGTAGCAGCTTTTTCCGGCGGTGGATTCCGAAATGCCGATCTCCAGTATGTGATTGGCGGCCCCGATCTCGCCAAGCTTACACAGTATTCCGATGCCATGTTGGCCAGGATGAAGACCATCCCCGATGTGGTTGATGCCGACTCCACGTTAGTTACCGGCAAACCCGAGTTGCGCGTGATTATCGATCGGGCGCGGGCTGCGGACCTGGGAGTTCGCGTGGGCGACATTGCGCAGGCGCTGAACACCCTGGTGGCCGGTCAAAAGGTCTCAACCTTCAATGCCGGCACAGATCAATACAACGTCCGCGTACGCGCGATTGGAGAATTTCGCGCCAGCGTTGAAGGCTTGCAGCGCATGATTGTCGCCTCTTCGAAGATCGGCTGGGTAAGTCTGGACAATCTGGTGCGAATTGAAGAAGGGACGGGACCCTCGGCCATCGACCGCCTCAACCGCCAGCGCCAGGTGATGTTGCTGGGCAACGTCAGGCCCGGCGGCTCGCAAGCTGACGTTATCAATAAGATGAATCAGTTTGCGAAAGAAATAAACATCGATGCGGCGTACACGACCGGTTTGGCAGGACGGTCTAAAGAGCTGGGACGAGCGGGCTACTACTTCATGCTCGCCTTCGTCTTGTCGTTTGTCTTTATGTACATGGTTCTGGCGGCGCAGTTTGAATCGTTCATCCACCCGGTGACGATCCTGCTGACGCTCCCGCTGGCGATTCCGTTTGGCATCGTCTCGCTTTTGATTACCGGGCAGACGGTAAACATCTTCTCCGGGCTGGGCTTGTTGCTGCTCTTTGGTGTGGTCAAGAAGAACGCGATTCTGCAGATCGATCACACAAACGGTCTGCGCGCACAAGGTATGGAACGGCTCGAAGCGATCATTCGCGCAAACCGCGAACGACTGCGACCGATTTTGATGACGACGATCGCGTTGGTGGCTGGCATGTTGCCGCTGACAATATCAAGTGGTCCTGGTTCGGGGACGAATCGATCGATAGGCGTTTTGGTGGTCGGCGGCCAAACGCTCTGTTTGTTGCTGACGCTGCTGGCGGTGCCGGTTTTCTATTCGCTGTTTGACGACCTTGGCCGCAGCAGAGTTTGGGGAATGATCGGTCGAGGCGTTACGGGAACGTTCGGCCGGTTAAGACGTAGAACGGCTGACGCAACAACGTCGGTGCTAAGTTTGATTTCGAGACATTAAGAACCGAGGCAGCAGCCTGATTAGGGGCAGTAGCCCGACCGTGAGAAAGGGCGTTCGGTTTAAGGAACATCAAGAAGCCGCGCCAAACTGAGTTATATCAATGATTGAATCTGTAACAACGTCTTTTTTGCGGCTTTGCCGCCGCACAGTGCGGAAAGGCTCTGCCTTTCCGAAGGACCTCTTATTTCGGATGAGGCCGTGCCTCCGTCCGCACGGCGAGGCGCAGCCTCGGCTGGTTCATTGTGGGGCGCGACCGGAAAGGCAAAGCCTTTCCGCACTGTCCGGGGGCAAAGCCGCAGTTTTCGCGGTGGGTTTTTTCTTTTACGCTCTACCGGTCTTTGGTCAAACACCCAGTGCAAGCCCAACCCCGATTCCATCACCGCAGGATCTGACCGTCCCTGCAATCGCGCCTGACTTTCGTCCGGCTGAGCGCCCTCTCCCCGAGCTCGGGCGTGTCGGCGTTGATATGGAGCAGCAACGACCTTTGTCTCTTCGTGAGGCGCTGGCGATGGCCCTTGAAAACAACAAAGACATCGAGGTCGCTCGTCACAACGTCAAAATTGCTGAGTTTGATTTGAAGGGAGCGCGCGGCGTATATGATCCCCGCATCAGTTCGTCGTCTTATTACGAGAGAATCGAGAGCCCGATCTCGAGTTTTCTCAGCGGAGGCGGTGCAGACGCCTCAATTACACAAACGGATTACACAGCCACCGCGAGACTTGAAGGTTTGTCTCCGGCTTTCGGCGGAAATTATCGACTCGATTTTTCCTCTATCCGGCTTACGACCAACAATCTGTTTGCGGCCCTCAATCCACAGTACCCAACAGCGCTGAACTTCACCTATACACAACCACTGTTTCGCGGACGCCGTTTTGATAACAACCGTCGTCAGATTGAAATTGCCAAAAAGAACTTATCGCTGACTGATGCTCAGTTTCGCCAGCGGGCAATCGAAACCATTACAGGTGTGCAAAGAGCATATTGGGACCTGGTGTTTGCGCTCAGAAATTTGCAGGTGCAAAAGGACGCGGTCCGCGATTCGCGCATGCAGATGGAACACAACAAGCGACTGGTAACCGAAGGTGCACTGGCGCCAATCGATATTGTTGCCGCGGAGGCGCAGGTGGCAGGTTTCGAGCAAACGCTCTTTAGCTCCCTTGAAGAGGTGGCCCGTGCCGAAAACAATTTGAAAAACCTGATTGCAGTAAACCGCCAGGCTGACCTTTGGAGTTCCTCAATTATTCCCACCGACTCGGTGGACATTGCTGCGCCCCAGGTGTCCTTGCCTGAAGCTCTGAAGGCTGCAATGGACAACCGGCCGGAGCTGCAGCAATCGAATCTTGCGCGCGAGATCAACCAGATCGACCAGAGGTATTTCAAAGAGCAGACCAAGCCCGCGATTGATCTCTTCGCGACCTACGGAATGGTGGGGTTAGCTGGCGCTATCAACGGAGCCGGCAGCAATCCATTTACCGCGTCGAGTGCAGAACTGCGCGAGCGAGTGGATCTTTTATCGCGGTTGAACGGCCTGCCGGTTTTGGCGGCGCCGCCGGTGCAAGCGCTCTCAGGGAATCTGATTGGCGGTTACGACCAGTCCATCCAAAACCTGCTCGGCAATGAGTTCACGAATTTCAGGGCCGGAGTGCAGATTAACCTGCCACTCAGAAACCGCACTGCGAAGGCACAACTCGGACGTTCGTTGGTAGAGGGCCAACGGATTGCCACCCAGCGAGAGCAGTTGGAGCAGTCGATACAGGTTGATGTGAGGAATGCTTTACAGGCGGTACGCAGCAATGAAGCCCGTTTGCGCGCAGCCAGCATCGCGAGGCAGGCAAGCGAACAGCAGTATCAAAGCGAACAAAGGAAACTCGACGCGGGTCAATCGACGGTGTTTTTGGTGCTTGAGCGACAAACGGCCCTGACTACAGCTCGAGGAAATGAACTCCGTGCGCAGACCGATCTGAATAAGGCAATCGCCGAATTGCAGAGGGCAACGGGCAATGCGCTCACCTCGAACAGCATAACCGTGCGCGTACGATAGTTATCAGCGAGTCTTTGACAGTTGATCCATGATCAGCAGCGCTCCGTAGCAGGCCACGAGAAACAGAATAAAGGCGATGATGTACCACTGAATTAATTTTGTTCTGCACGCCGGGCAACGAGTCCTCGCCCAACCGATTCGCCTGCTACATACCGGACACTTCATTTTAGTCAAAATGAGTCACAAGACTTCAGTTTAGGAGACAACAGGAGTATAGAGGTACAACCTTCAGGTTGCGTGGTGGCGAAGGTGCTTTCACTTGAATGGTCCCGAACACGCAACCTGATGGTTGTACTCTATACGCTTGTTGCGAACGCGTCAGACTCTAACAGGTTTTATTTTGAGCGCAACCCACAAAGGCCAGTGGTCAGACAAAGAAATCTTTTTATCTATACCGGCCTTCGTCGCCTCGATGTTGCGCAACCAAATCCAATCCAGCCTCAACTTGATCGGCACCAAAAACACCCGTTGCGAAAAAGTGGCATCACCATCAAACGGAGTATGAAAGCCTTCGCCAGTGAAAAGTTTGGAAGTCTTGTCTCCGACGCCAGGCTCCCACGTATTTAAGTCGCCCATCACAATAGCGGGCACATCTTTGGGGTAGCGAGCCAGATCTTTGAGTACGGCCTTCATCTGATCGAGTTTCTTATCAGTAGATATCCGCGTCTCCGAATGGACTGAATAAACTCGAAGACTTGATGATCCGATTTTGACAGTGGCGCCAATCCCCGCTCTTCGGCGCCGGCCCGGGCCTTCATGAGGCAATACAATTCGCTGCACATCGCTCAAAGGATACGGACTCAGCAGGAGCACGCCCGTCTCTTCTTCCTTCCCGGGCTTCGGGTTGGGAGGCGCGGCCCAGGCGTAGTGCATTCCCAATTCCTCCGCGAGTAATTTGGCCGTGTTTGTGTTGCCCGTCCGCTTTCTGTTTCGATCTACTTCCTGAAGACCCAGAATAGATGCGCCGCCAACCTCGGGATCTTCCTTCAGAGCCTGGGCCAACTTGAGCAACTCTGATCCGCCGCGCCAGCGAATGTTGTAGGAAACCACCTTGATTTCGCCCGAAGGGGTTGGCGTAGAACGGAGTCTGGCAGCCTGTCCGATTTCAAGTAAGTGGGCGTCTGAAGTCTTTGAATGACTCGACTGGTTGGTTGAGGTCTGAACCTGGGTGACAAATGCCAGCCCAATTACAATCAACAACAAGAAGAATCGCTGCATTAATTCCAAATCTCTTTCTGTGGATTCTGTTTCAGTCCCATAGGGACAAAATGTTTATAGCCGCCGACCCCCCTCAAAGACCCGCCCGCGTAGCTCCAGAGGAGCGAAATGTGGTTAACTAAAATCCCGACCATTTGGACATATTGCGCTCCGATGGAGCGCGGCCCATGGGATTGGCCCTTGTCTATAAACATCCGGCTCCTATGGAGCGAAATCAAGGGAATCTAAAACTCTATCCGCAATCCATCGAGGGCTTCGATCGTCTGGCCTGTCCAAAACTGTCGCGCTTCGGCAGCAAGATCGATGCCGTCCCATTCAGGATAAAGATGGGTTAACACCAACTTCTGAGGCAGACACTTACTTGCCAGTTGCATTGCGTCACGCAATTCTAAATGTAGTTTTACCGGCTTGTTCTTGTGAAACGAACACTCCATCAGCAGAACTGTAGCGCCTTGGGCAAACTCAGCCAGCTCATCGGAATAACCTGTGTCTGATGTGTAGACAAACTCACTGCCGCTTTTATCTTTCAGGCGGATAGCAAGACTTTCTTTTGTGTGCGGCGTAGAAAAAGTGTCTGCGTTAAGCCCGGGCAGAAACTCAAACGGGCACGATGGCTCTATCTCCACCAACTCCAGGGGAAACGGCTGTTTCAACAATTGATAATTGTTCGAATCGTCGATGGCCCTGAGGATACTCTTAAGACCCTTTGGACCATAGACGAAAAGCGGCTTGGTGCGATGTTGGGTTGTGGGTCCGTGCTTAGTTCCGAAGAGAAATGGCGCCAGACCACCCAGGTGATCGAGATGGAAATGACTCAGCCAAATGGCATCGAGGTTGGCCCAGTCAAGTTGTTCCTCAGCCATGCGATGAGAAGCATCAGCGCTAAAGTCAAAAACGACAGTTCCACTTTCCGTTTCCAACCAAAATGCGGCAGACGCTCGCCGCGCATGTGGAACAGAAGTGCCCGAACCCAGAACGATTAGCTTCATGAAAAGTAAAGCAAACTGTCAGTTTGCGGTTAGCCACGGTTCCAATACCGAACCGAGCGCGATAGCGCCGGATGCCAGAGTCTACTCTGGATTGAGTGTTGAGGAAAAAGAGTCACCGGTGCACAGCTTTCTTCGGAGTTAACAGGAACTTCACGTAGCCTCTGGCATCCGGCGCATCCACCATCCCAGCGGGGCTGCCCCGCCGGGGCCTCCGCTCCGCGCTCGGTTCTGTATACCGACTTGACCAACAGCCCGGCATTAGTTAAACCTCAATCACGGGAATGACTGATTCACAAATCCAACTCGATGTCCTGGCTATTTTTTCCCATCCCGACGACGCCGAACTTTCGGTCTCCGGCACACTCCTTAAATTAAAGTCGCTGGGTTACACCACCGGCGTGCTGGATATGACGCGCGGTGAAATGGGCACGCGCGGCACACCGGAGTTGCGGGATGAAGAAGCGCGTGAAGCGGCGCGGATCATGAAACTTGATCTGCGGCTTAACCTGGAGCAACGGGACGGACACGTTTGGCCCACGGAGGAAGCACGCACCGCCGTGGTCAGAGTGATGCGCGCACATAAACCCAAAGTGTTGCTCACGACCCACTGGGACGATCCGCATCCCGATCATGCCAACACCTGTCGCATCGTGCGCGAAGCGGCACGCCTGGCGACCATGGCGCGTTACGACGAAGGGAGCGGCGAAAAACTTTCGCGCATGCCGGCCATCATGCATTCGCTTTTTTCGCGTCACGTGGTGCCCTCGTTTATCGTCGATGTATCCGAGTTTGTCGACGAAAAGATGGCTTCAATCAAAGCGCATGTGACACAGTTTTACCGGCCCGACTCGGATGAACCGCTGACCCGAATTAGCGAGCCCGGCTTCCTCGACCAGATTGAATATCGGATGCGTTACTTTGGATCGCTAATTGGAGTGGAAGCGGGCGAACCGTTCTATGTTCGGGAAGCGTTGAATGTGGACGATCCGGTGGCGCTGTTGACCAGGCCAATGAATATCTATTCGTGACGGGGTGTGGCTGGGCTATCGGTCTTCAGCCCTTCAGGCTGAAAGCATACCTGCGCGCTAGTCAGCGAGCTTGTGCTTTTCGGCGAGCAATGCTCGAGCCACCGCAATCAGCGCGCTGGAACGCGGCGCCTCACTTTCGAAGCTACGTGCCAACTCCACCGACTGTGACGCGTTCTCAGTCGCCAGCGCCTTAAAGATACCCGCCAGGTTGAAATCAGCAACGGCACTGATGCGCATAATTTGCATTGTGGACTGCAGCCGCAGTATTAACCGGCCGTCTTCTCCCGTGAAGCCCTCAGCCGAGTTTGAAGCCTTAACTACTTCGAGCATCATCTCCCAGGCCCGCGCGCGGTCGGTCGCCAGATAAGCATTGGCTACTGCCAACAGGGCGCGTGGCCGGTCCGCTTCTGATCCTCCAATGCGCCTGGCGGCCGCGGCCGCTTGCTCAGTAACCTCTATCGCCTTTTCACGTTCCGCCGGTGGCATCGCTTTGGCGGCTTGGGCCAACAACCACACCTTCTGAATCGGCGACAGCTCGCCCTTGTCAGCCAATATCAGAGCCTTCTCAAAGTCCTTTTTTTCGATCACGGTCAACGCCAAAGACATATCAATGTAGGAGCGCGCCTGTTTGCGCATCTCGATGTCTTCAATCTTTTCTGTGTAGTCGCGAGCCTGCATGTCTCCTTTGGCCGCGGCCCTGTTTGCTAATTGCAGGTAGAGACCATCGCGTTCCAGTGAGGTCTTTGCGCGCTCGATGCGATCAAGCAGCGACTTATCAACGTCCTCAGCGTTTCGTTCAGGAGCAATTCCTCGCTGGATTGACTCGTCCTCATTCTCGCGCAGGTCGGCGTTATTCATTCCCTGTGACAGTGATGTCACTTCAGCACGCAGTTGTTCAACTATCTCTCTGGGGGCGTGTTTTTCGAAGAGCGGCATCAGTCGTCTGATGACCAGGTATTTTCCCTGCATACCGGATGAGCTGCGGTCCTGGTCCTTGTTTGGCGATGGCCGCAACAGGACCTGGGCAGCTGTACGGAAGAATGCCGTGCGCAACTCCGGCGCCACGTCAGGCGGGGCGGTACGCGCATTCATTTGTGAAGACTGTTGTCCACCACTCGGCAGGAAGGTTACGAAAAGATGCGGCGTGAAAACGTAGGAGGACAACAGCGAGATTGTATTTGCGTCGGACTGGAGGTCGCTTTCAGCTATCGCCAGCATCCTTGCATAGCGCGGATCGGCGGCGCCTGGATTCTTCTCGCGAAGGAAAGAAAGAAAACTTAAACCTTCCATCGTCACAGTGGTGAGACCTGGATCGGCGAACTGCACAGCACGATCGACGTCGCTATCAAGTAACTGTCGAGCGAGACGGAGCCGCTGACGTACCGCAGCCGGCGTTTCGAATGGATCAACGCGAGATGGAGACGCCCCCTCGGTGGCTTCCTGTTTTTTTGCTTCGGTCAGTTTGTCCAGCAGCTCTTCACCCAGGGCACGATCGTGGCCAGCGGCGAGTCGCAACACTTCCGAACGCAGGTCCGGAGGCATGGCGATTGAAAAGGAGCCCGTCTTAGCTTCCTGCTGCTTGCGCTCTTCTTCCATTTTTCGCAGTGATTCCTGGTCAGAAACCACGGCGGCGTCCCAGGCACGGCGAAACAACGCGCGGCCCTGTTCGGGATCGGGCTCCCACAGCGCATCAGCGATACGGGACAGCGTACGGGCGCGCAGCTTCTGATCAGGAAAACTTCGAGCATCGTTGGCGAGGGAAACTAAAAGAGAAAGAGCCATCGCATGTTGCTGGTCAATCTTCGCCTTCGCCGCAACGGAGTTGGCTGTTTTCCTGGCGGCCGTTTTAGCTGGACTGGCGGCAGGCTGCGGTTGCGGTTGCGAGGTGGGTTTATCTGATGTCGCCTGTGCCCCTGCCTGAGGTGAAAGCGAAAACAAAAGCGTTAAAGAGAGAAGCAACGCTGTGACTGACGAGCGGTGAGCCATGATAGTTCTCCTGCGGAAATGATCTTGCGGAAAGGTAGAGCTAGCCGAAGGAGTTAAACGTGCGGCGACGTGCCTGGTTCCGGAAAAAATGTTCAGCGCTTCAGGCGTATAGTGTACAAGCTTCAGCTTGCCGCGTGGGGAGAAAGCCAGTTAAAAGGTGGCGAGCTTGGTCGCGAAGACGCAGCCTGAAGGCTGTCCTCTATACGCCTGTAAACTGCACTCACACAGCTATTACTTCAAGCTCGGGATCCACTTCCTGCTTCAGCATGCCTTCAATTGCCATTAGCGTTCCGGTCAACGAGCTGGGACAGCTGCCGCAGGCGCCCTGGTACCTAATACTCAGAGTGTGTTCTTTAAGTCCCAACACTTCCAAATAGCCGCCGTCTCCCATTAACGCCGGCCGCACCTTCTCATCCAGTATGTCGTTAATCTTGAGGAGCCGGGGATCGTCGCTGGTAACGGCCGCGATCGCCCCTCCAACGGCCGCTGCGGCTGCTGCCGCCGGTGAATTGACGGCTTCGGCTGCGCGAATGGGTACAGCGAGGGTAGGAAGCAAATCATCCCAATCTCCCTGGTCATCCTTTTCGACGGTAATCATCTTATCCATGTAGAACACAGACACGACGTGGCCCACGTCAAACAACGCCTTTGCCAGTGGATCATTTTCCGCCAAATCGGCCGAGCCGTATTGGTGAGCAGTTCCGTTGCTTACCGGTTCTCGGAGGATGAATTTGACCGCATTTGGATTAGGGGTTTCTTCAATATCACTGATTTTCGGCATTACTCGATCTCCATTTGTTTGCCACAATAGGCATACAGATTTTCAACGTTTCGATGCGGTTACCATTATAGCGGCTTTGTGCACTAATCGCAGTCGACGGGGCTTACGGCGCTATTCTTTGTACTCTCAATTCAGTGAAAAAGTGCGACTTTTTAAACAACAAAGAACTATTGCCAAAGTGGCCCAGCGGGCATATACTCCGTCCCCTCACTTGCCCCCCCTTACAAACTAAGGTGAGCCAAGCTGAGATAGAGGCAGGCGATTGCGAGGGTCGCTTGCCTCTGCTTTTTTGGCCGGAGGTCAGAAGTCAGAGGTCAGAGGCCGGAGCTCTTAACAGTTGGCAATCGGCCTGGAACGGACTACCCTTTCATTGAATCTGACTTCTGACTTCTGACTTCTGACCTCTGGCTTTATGAACATCGGCATCACTGTCTATCCAACCTACGGCGGGAGTGGCATTGTAGGCTCCGAGCTGGGGAAGGAACTGGCAGAACGAGGTCATACGGTCCACTTCATCGCTTCCGCTTTGCCCACCCGCTTGACCAAACTGAGCGAGCGCGTGCGTTTCCACGAAGTGGAAATGATGTCGTACCCGCTGTTCGAGCATCAGCCTTACACGCTGGCCTTGGCGACCAAGATGGCGAAAGTGGCCGAAACCGAGAACCTTGATCTATTGCATGTGCACTACGCAATTCCCCACTCTATCAGCGCTATACTCGCCCGCGAGTCTTTAAAACCTAAACGCTACCTGCCTGTCGTCACCACTCTGCACGGAACCGACATCACACTTGTCGGCGCCGATCGATCGTATCTTCCGATTACGCGTTACGGTATCGTGCAGTCAGACGGTGTCACAGCGATTTCTAACTACCTGAAAGAAGAGACCAAGGAGACGTTTCAGTTTGAGGACATCGAAGTGATTCCAAACTTTGTCTGTCAATCCGAGTATGCGCGTCATCCGGTTGAAGAATTGCGGGCAAAGCTTTCGCCCGCCGGTGAGCCGCTGCTGGTGCATGTCTCAAACTTTCGTCCCGTGAAACGACCGGTCGATTGTGTTGAGATTCTGGCGCGTGTCCTGAAAAAGGGAATTGCCACGCGATTAATCATGGTTGGCGACGGCAGCGAACGGACAAATGTCGAACACCGAGCTCGTTGCCTAAAAGTTGACGATAAGATTTCGTTTGTCGGCAAGCAGCCAAACATCGTTGATTATCTATCTGCCTCTGATGTTCTTCTGCTGCCGTCTGAGCAGGAATCGTTTGGTCTCGCGGCGCTCGAGGCAATGGCCTGCGAAGTACCAGTCGTGGCGTCCCGAGTAGGTGGCCTCCCGGAAGTGGTGACGGACGGTGAGACGGGATTCTTGAGCCACGTTGGCGACGTAGGCAAAATGGCTGAAGATGCCGGGCGCTTGTTAAGCGAACCCGAGCTGCGACGGCAAATGGGTAAACGCGCGCGCGAGTCGGCGGTGTCTCGCTATCGCACCGACATCGTAATTCCCAAATACATTGAGTTTTACGAAAAGGTACTTCGCAAAGCTACCGGCAACCGATGTGGTATAGGTTGATTCCTGGAAGCCTCACTACGGAACTGAATATTGAGCGGGTCGTGGACCTGCCGCGGTCACTGCACCACCCAGGTGCCCATTAGATCCGAGCGCCCTCCAATTTCTCAAACCGGGAAAATACCCTCAGCCAAACTTGTCGCCGGACGGACCCTTACCAATTCTGAGCAGGTAAGGAGCGAGTGTTACCGTTGGATAATGGCTACACTGTTGGGCTAAGGATAGCGAAGGTCGACGAGAAGATTTTTAAGGTTCGTTTTAGGTGTGTCAAGACTAGAGTGAGCGAAAATGAGCGAGCCGTTGCGGGCGATGGTCCCTGAGTAGAGCGGCAGGTATGGAACTCCTGAAGCGATTCTCGGGAGTCCAATAACAAACTACCCGTAGGCTTTCGAAGAGGCCTGCGGGTTTTTTTTGGACGCTTTCAGAATGTCCCGGAGGGCTTTGCGGGAATCGCCCCCCAAGGCTATAACTCTATACAGTTTCATCAGTGACTTCGCCACTGTCGGCAGCGAAGTGGGATCCCATATTGTTTCAGCTTTAATGCCAGGGAATATTATGAAAAGAATACTCATAGCACTCACGCTTATCTTTCAACTCTCCATCTCCGCCACTTCTCAAGTGCCCAAGGCGCCTGGAACGCAGCCCGGCGGTTCAAAGGCCAGGGAAGCGTCGCCTCAGGATCCCGTTAAGCCTGGCGACGAAGACGTCGTGCGCATTACCACGAACCTGGTGCAGGTTGATCCGGTTGTGACTGACAGCAAGGGCAAACCGGTCACAGATCTTCGGCCGGAAGAAGTTCAGATACTGGAAGACGGGAAGCCACAGCAGATTACTAACTTTTCTTATATCGCGCTCGACGCCCCCGTCGTGACGAAATCGACGCCGCCACCCCCTAAGAACGGTGCGCCCGCGCCGCCAGTTAGGGTCAGACCCGATCAAGTGCGACGAACGATTGCTCTCGTTGTAGATGACCTGGGCCTGTCGTTTGAAAGCGCCTATTACGTGCGTCAGGCTTTGAAGAAGTTTTTAGACCAACAGATGCAGCCAAACGACCTGGTCGCCATCATCCGCACGGGCGGGGGCATCGGCGCTCTCCAGCAGTTCACCACCGACAAGCGCCAGCTCTACGCGGCGGTGGAAAAAGTGAAATGGAATCCCATGGGACGGGGCGGCATTTCAGCCTTCGCCCCTTTGGGTGGTGAACGGATTTCGGTTGCGCGGAGTTCATCCGGCGAAGAAGAAGATCGTAGCGTGGGCAATCAAGATTTAGACCAATTTCGTTCAGACGTATTCGCCGTGGGCACCCTGGGAGCTGTCAATTACATCGTGGGCGGCTTGCGAAATCTGCCCGGCCGCAAGTCGGTCATTCTTATGTCCGATGGATTCAGGATGTTTAGCAAATCTGAGCCGACCGGCAGCGCCCGCATAATGGCCGCACTTTCCGATCTTACTGACATGGCCAACCGGGCCTCGGTGGTTATTTATACTCTGGATCCCCGAGGCTTACAGACACTGGGCCTAACGGCAGCCGACAACACTGCCGATATGAGCCCATCGCAAGTTCAGGATAGGTTGAATGAGCGCCGCGACGAGCTTTTTGCGTCGCAGGACAGTTTGAATTATCTGGCAAAACAAACCGGAGGTCTGGGAATACGGAATACGAACGACCTTAGCGGAGCCATCCGGCGAGCAATTGAAGATGAGGGCGGTTACTACCTTATCGGTTACCGGCCGCAGGAGTCGACCTTTGAGTCAAGTTCCGGCAGACGAAAGTTTCACAAGCTGAGTCTGAAAATTAACCGGCCGGGTAAGTTCAACGTGCGGATGCGGAATGGGTTTTACGGAATCACTGACGAAGAAGCGAAGCCTGCCTTGGCGCCAGGAACGAACCGCATTATCGCCGCGCTGACATCACCGTTTGGTTCCGCCGACATACATGTGCGGCTGACTTCGTTGTTTGCCAATGACGCAAAGGTCGGTTCAATCATGCGGTCGATGTTGCACGTAAAGGCCAGCGACCTGACCTTTAAAGAGGAATCTGACGGATGGCACACATCAACCTTTGATATCCTGGCGTACACCTTCGGCGACAACGGAGTTGTGGTCGATCAGATGGGAAGGCAATACACGATTCGGATAAAAGGGAAGACCTATGAACGCATTCTTAAAGACGGATTTACTTATTACCTTACGGTTCCAGTCAAAAAACCCGGTGCCTATCAACTGCGAACGGCTCTGCGCGACGTTGCTTCCGAACGCGTAGGTTCAGCTTCTCAGTTTATTGAAGTACCCGACATTAAGAAGAATCGGTTGACGCTGTCGGGCGTGGTACTAAATGGCGTCTCCCCGCAGACTTATAAAACGGAAGAACCTACAACTCCATCAGGGGCAGATGGCTCAGACGATGCACGCGATGGTTCAGATCCGAAGGCCAGCCCCTCCGTGCGTCAGTTTAAGTCGGGACTTGTGATGACCTATGCCTATCACATTTACAACGCCCGCACGGATAAAGCCGCACCGAAGCCGCAACTGGTGACGCAGGTCAAACTTTTCCGCAGTGGCCAGGAGATTTTTACCGGCAAAGAGATCCCTTTTGATGCCAGTAACCATGTTGACCTGAAGCGACTGGTCGGTTCAGGTGCGATTCAACTGGGATCTGAAATGGTACCGGGGGAGTATGTGTTTCAAGTGATCGTCACCGACTTGAAGGTAACTGGGAAGAATCGCGTTACGAGTCAATGGATCGATTTTGAGATAGTGAAGTAGCGCGACGAATGCCGGGTGCCGGGTGTTCGGTTACAGAAGGAACGCTCGCTACCTCTCAGGTAAGGAAGGTGGGCTTGCCCCCGCTCTTCGTTTATTACCTCAATCATGAGGTTGTCCTCGACCGCCAGCTAATTTTTAAGTGATCCAGATGGTATTTTTATGAATAGAGATGCCGCCACGAAGAGCGGGGGCAAGCCCTCCTTCCCGACCTGAGAGGTGGCAGAGGCTCCCTTTTTTACTCGACCGGCACCCGACACCCGGTACCTGAAACCTGCAATGCGTTCCATCATCATCGGCACGGCCGGCCACATAGACCACGGTAAGAGTTCCCTGGTACATACCCTCACTGGCAAAGATCCCGATCGCCTGCCTGAAGAAAAACGTCGCGGCATTACTATAGATCTCGGTTTTGCCGATCTCGATCTCGGAGACGTCAGAGTTGGTTTTGTAGACGTGCCCGGCCACGAACGCTTCGTGAAAAACATGCTCGCCGGCGTTCACGGAATCGACGCTGTGGCACTTGTAATCGCGGCCGACGAGGGTGTGATGCCACAAACACGCGAGCACTTCGATATCTGTCGTTTGCTCGGTGTTCAGAAAGGCCTCATAGCAATCACCAAGACCGATCTGGTCGAGGACGAGCTGCTCTCGCTCGTGCTTGCCGAAGCGGAGGAGTTGGTCACTGGTTCTTTTCTTGAAGGGGCAACAACCGTCGCTGTCAGCGCCAAAACTCGCGCAGGTTTGGACGAACTACGCGAAGCGCTGAGAAAGATTGCAGACGATATTCCCCCGCGTTCTTCCGATTACACCACCCGTCTGCCGATCGATCGCGCGTTCTCTATGAAGGGCTTTGGGGCCGTCGTTACCGGCACACTCGTATCGGGAGAAATAGCTGAGGCGGACGAATTGGAGTTGTTACCACCGGGACGGCGAGTTCGCGCGCGCGGCGTTCAGGTGCACGGAGCGGCAGTGAACCGTGCCGAGTCGGGGCAACGCACGGCCGTCAATCTTGCTGGAGTGGACGTCTCAGACATTCAACGCGGGATGGTCCTGGCTCAGCCGGGACGTTTGATCCCAACTCAAATCATCGATACACAGATCGCGATGTTGCCAAGCGCCCCACGGCCGATTCGGACGCGGTCGCGACTGCGAGTTCATTTGGGTTCAGCCGAGGTGTTAGCTCGCGTCAGAGTGCTCAACAATCGCGGTGATATACCACCGGGGGAAACGGGGTTTGCCCAGTTACGACTAGAGGCGCCGGTGGTTGCGGTGCATGAAGACCGTTTTATCATTCGCTCGTATTCGCCTGCTGAGACTATTGCCGGCGGATTGGTCCTTGATCCTCTGGCAGCAAAACATCGCGGCCGGGAATTGGCCAGAACTCACCAACGTTTGCAGGTTTTGATGGATTCAGACCGGCCAGCCAGATTCGCGGAGTTCGTCAACGCGTCGGGCGATTCGGGACTGAGATTGTCGAACATTGCGGCGCGAACCGGCTGGAAAGACTGCGTGTTATCTCAAGTTGCGGCGTCGGCAGTTAAGGACGGAACAGTCGTCGAAAGTGAAGGCGTGTTCGTCGCGAAAGAAATATTTGAACGACTGTCGCGAACAACAGTAGATGCAGTCAAGGCTCATCATCATCGCGAGCCGCTCTCACGCGGCCTGGCGCGTGAGACTTTACGAGATCGACTCTTCGCGCACGCATCTCCCGAATTGTTTCGCACGGTGATTTCGCGCCTTGAAGAACACGGCCTACTCGCCACTGACAAGGATATCGTGCGCTCAAAAGAGCATACCCTCGAGTTGTCGCCGGCCGACGCACAACTGCGCGATCGTATGCTGGCAATTCTGGAGAAGGCCGGACTGGCGGCGCCCTCGCTCGAACAGCTACTCGAATCCTCCGGCGTGGCAGCGTCGCAACGCGCGCATGGCAGAAAAATCTTGCAGCTGCTCCTCGACAACGGGACGGCCGTTCGTGTGCAGAACGAGATGTTTTTTCATGCCGAGGCGTTAAAGCAACTTACCGAGTTGTTGCGTCAGTATGGAAACGAGCATGAGCCCGACCGGCTGATTGATGTGGCTGCATTCAAAGATCTGGCCGGGGTTTCGCGGAAGTATGCGATTCCCTTGCTCGAGTATTTCGACCTCGCACGCGTTACCCGCCGCGCCGGCGACCGTCGAACAATCCTTTAAATGAAGCGGAATTCGTCATGCTTTTTTGGGTTTTCTTGACGCGCCAAAACAAAAGTGATAGCGTCCGCAATCTAAACGTCGGAGTTCCTTCTCACATTCAGCGCCGCAACTTATCACACCGGAGGATGCTATGAAGTTTATCGGGCTCACCCTGTCGATAGCGCTCCTTGCTGTCACCATGTTCCTGGGAACGAGGACCGCGGCTGTCCAGACAGCTGAGGAGGAGCTTAAGCGCGCTTGCAATTGTTTTATGAGTAACGGTGTTGGTGGCCGGCAGGCAGGCGACGGCTGCTATCCATTCGACTGCGAATGGAAGCCTATCCTTACCGCTGAGTAGCCAAACAGAGACCTGGCGCACGAAAGGATTCCCTATGCACGTCATGGGATGGCGGTACGCTGCCCTGCTTCTCACCGTCACAGTTGGAGTCGCAGTCTCCCCCGAATCAGTTCCTGCACAGACCGCGGCTTCAGCAGGAGGCAATCCCGCCGTGGCGGAACCGGTCGCTATTCAAATACTTGAGTCAGCAAGCGATCAGCTCAAGGATGTTGAAGATATCCAGGCGCGCACCTCACTCACAGACGGTATTGTTAAGCTTCTTGCAAAGAAACGACCCGCGCGCTGTCGAGAATCCCTGACTTCGCTCTTTGACGATGTCCGACGATTGAGGGCCGAACTCGTGAACAGCAAGGATGCGGATGAGGACAAGCTGGCCATTCTAGACTCGACGATCCAGAAGGTGATCGTTATTGCCGCGGGATTTGATCGCAAGCTCGGAAAGGCGTTCATAGAAAAGCACACAGAGGATGAAACCCAAAAAGAAGAGACAGCGAAAGATCACAAGCTAAGACCTCGCGCCGACGCGGAGATAGGCCTCCGGGTCGCAGCTGCCCTATTGGATAAAGACGCTCCTGCGGCCCTTTCGTTTGCTCAGCGGGCTATCGATGTTGCCGTCCCGCCGGAAACCCTACTGTTTCTTGCAAGCCTCAGAAAAAAAGACATAACTTCCGCTGACAATTTCTTCGCTGCCGCCCTTTCCACCGTCGAGCGAAGGAGAGGAACTGACGTTAACGAGCTACTGGTGCTCTATTGCTACATATTCTCGCCAACACAAATCCCCCAGGTTAACGCGGAGGGGCTCGTCTTGCGGTTCGTTCAGGGGTATTCGAGCATCGCCGAAAACTATCAGGTCAATCCCATATTGGCGAAGATGTACTTCAATACTCTTTACCGCTTGATTGGTGAATCTCGCTACAGCCCGGAAAGATTTCCGAAATTAACATGGCGCGCTGCCGGAGATTTTTTCCTTGCAACCATCCTAGCTCCCACCGCAGCAAAATATTTTCCACCGCTAGTCGAATCATTCCAGGCTCAGCAGTATCTCCTGACAAACTACCTGAATGCAGGTGAGCGTGCCCAGGTTCAGAAGCAAGTTGACGGCTGGGGGAGTTCGAAACCAGGAAACTCGTCGCCGGAGAACAAACCTTCGGCCATTGAAAACCATATTCAGTGGGCGGAGAAAACACCCGACATTAGGCGCAAGACCCAATTGTATTTAATGGCTGCGTCGGCTGCTCTAAGGGAACACGACGTGGAGAAGGCTTTGGAGATAGTCGAAAAAGTCCCCGACGAATTCCGAGAAAAGGTCAAGCAATTCATTCTGTTTCATATTGCCAAAGAGGCGCTGCGTGAAGGAAAGTCCGAACAGGCGCGGGAGCGCTCCCAAAAAGAAAGCGATCCAGCCGTACGAGCGTATCTGCTCATACTGCTTGCCGCCGACTTTTTGGAGGGAGGGCGTCGAGATTATTCAAGCGCAGAAGGTCTTCTTTTGGACGCCGTGCTAGTTGCGCGCAAACTTAATGAACGTCGGGAACGGGTCGCGATCCTGCTAGGTGCGGCATCAATCTCCTCACAAACTGATACTGGGCGCGCATTTGAACTCTTTAGAGAGGCCATAGCGGAGGCAAACAAGATAGAAGCTTTTGACGGCGAGCCCAGGATAATTCGCAAGCTTGATATTGGTGGTATTGGTTTCTTCTACGATTTGTCCGACGACCGATTCACACTTGCAAAGGTCGTAAGCCAGTTGGGAAGAGCCGACTTTAATTCAACGCTGCTGGACGTTCAAGGACTCCAGCGCACGCTTCCTCGTCTCCGTGGGCTCGTTGCCCTTTGTGGAACGGTGCTTCCCGCCAAGGGTCGAAATGCCTCGGTTTCGAGGAGCGGATAAACAGTGTCGACGATCCGGCGGAAAAGCGATGGATAGTAAGGAGCCGACGGTTAGAGCAGACAGAGCGCGGTTCTCTGATAAATCAGTGAGCCCGGGATTCATCAAGAAGATTTTTGATGGATGGGGTCTTCTTCATCTAGCTAATATGTTCTTGTTGACCTCGACGGTGCTCGGAATCGTTTTCCTGACGAGACTATCGAGCGAGAACGCGGCGCTGAGGAGCAGTAATAGTAAGCTGGCCTCAAGAGTCAGCATATTTGAGGGTGGTGTTTCAGGACCGCCGACGGCTGAAGTAGGTGACTTGGTACCATCGTTCGAAACGGTCGATCTGGAGGGACGGCGCGCAGCAGTTACCTACGACGGATCGAATAAATATCTTATTTTTGTGTTTTCTCCGCAGTGTGGGGTTTGTAAACAGCAGTTCCCACTCTGGGAACGGATTTCCGCTTCGGCTCGATCTAAGGGGTACCATGTCGTAGGACTTTCAACGGGCCCCGAAAGAGCGGCGGCGGCCACGAAAGCGATGGAGCAGAAGTTTCAAATGTTAATGATGCCGAACATTGCAACTCAACGCGCCTACCGAGTGGTGGCCGAACCGCTGACGATGTTGGTGTCACCCAGGGGCAGGGTCGAGTGGGCGCGATACGGGGAGTTGACCGATGAAGAAATCCGAGACTTAGACTCTGCTATAGAATACGGAGGGGTGAAACAATCCGTCGCGAACGAAAGATAGCCATAATTGTTCAGTTGCTGGCTTTATCTCACCAAACACTCGCAACGAAACCCGAAGGAATATTTTTCTTTGCCCGGCAGTGATTCGGGCGCCGCCTGAAACTCTGAAGTGGGGCTTGCTTTAACCCGCAACACAGCGTTAACATGCAGCACACTTGTTTAGCGTTTTGGCTTTCAGCAAACCTTCACAGCGACTCAGTCCAGGAGGTAAAGAAATGTCAATGAAAGAGATAGTAGCCGCGATAGTAGGGGTCGTTGCGGCTTTGGGTGCGATCTACTTCTTCTACAAGTTTGTCACTGATGCGGCGGGCGTGAGCCATGCAAATGGCTGGTACGCCCTGGGATTGGCTGCAGTCGCATTTGTTTGCGGCTTGCTCTACTTCCTCGGCCACGTCAATAAGGAAGAGGAGATTCATATTACGCAATAAGCTTCTCGAACCCTCCGCTCCTTTAAATTGTGAACGGACGGTTTTGGACCTGACACGCTTGATTGCGCACGACCTTTAGCATCACTCGACTGAATTCTTGACGCCGTTTGTGCACAAGTGCGCAAACGGCGCTTGGTTTGTAATAGCGACGAAATCAGATTGGAGACGGGAATGGTAATGGCCTTGATGATATTCCTTACGCAAACGGAGACGACTTTTCGCGAGCCTGCCTATTTCGCGCCCATGATAATGGCAACGTTTCTGGTTGGGGCGATTGCTTCACTGGTCGCTGCAGTGCTCGGCTTCGCGCGGTCAAGGGCGTTTGGGCCAGCCACAAGATGGTTTTCGTTTGCGGCCGTGTGCCTGATCCTGTTTCATGTGCAATTCCTGGCGCTGGGCTTTGGCGTACTGACCAAAGACAATAGTTTAGTATTCACTATCCTGACATTTTTCAATTTCTTTATTTTGCTGGCAGCGGTTTGCCTCGTCATCGGCTTTATTCGTTTGACTAGTCCGCGATAGAAGACGGGTGCCGGGTGCCAGGTGCCAGATGCCGGAGTATCAAATCCTTTGTCTTTCTTCGAACCGACCGGCAGCCAACACTCGAGACCCGACACCCGACACCCGACACCCGACACCCCACGCTTTGATGCTTAAGAGAATCTATGCAACGTCGGCCGCGCTCGCGCTTGTGGTGAGCGCGGCGTTTTTTGTCTCCTGTGCGGTGCCGTCCGCTGATCGACCGGGCTCCCGTTCATTTGTGAAGACGCGCGGCAGCCAATTCGTTATCGGCGGCCGGCCGTTTCGATTTGTGGGCGCCAACGTGGCGCTGATGTATCGCGACGAAGATCGTGCTCGCATGCCGGAAACCTTGGCGCGTGCGTCACAGGCCGGCATTCGCGTGGTGAGAGTTTGGGCCTCCGGTGAAGGTGGGCCGCAGGACTTAGGCCCGCTCACGGATTTCGCCGACTGGCCGCGCAAACATCCCTTTCGCTGGGCGCCGGGCCAGTGGAATGAAGAAGCGTTTGTTCATCTCGACAAGGTCATCGCGGAAGCCTCTCGACATAACATCCTCGTGAAGTTATGCCTGGCTAACTGGTGGCGCGATACAGGTGGGATTACACAATATCTTCGTTGGGCCGGAATCAACGATGCTGCCGACGACGACCTTCCTTTCGGGATTGATCCGCACCGCGCGATGCTCTTCTATACCAATGAAGAAACTCGCCGGCTATATCG